>JAXHST010000060.1:0-8501 GCA_034190325.1 Thermoplasmatota archaeon | reverse complement strand
CTTTGTTTAGAGAAAAACGTTAGTTCTGTGTGTTCCAATGGGCACAATAGTAGTGTCCATCCATCTTACATATCTCTTCTATCATATCCGGAGTAACACTTTCTAGCCCCATGTAGCTCCACTATGCTCTTTATGTCCTGTGCCAGCACCACCGGTGCTAATAGGACGATAGCAAGAGCAATCGAAACTGCCACCCCGCCACTCATAAACAAAGACAGACCTAAAGCCATATATCTATTTTGCTTATTTACATCGCAGACATTGTTAAATATAAAGAAATGTATATTGTGCAGTATGAAGAAGCTTGTGATTGCGCTGGCTCTCCTCCTTTGTGGCTGTATAGGGGCGCCTCCCGCAATGGAGGAACCACAAAATGAAACTGCACAACCAGAGATCCAGCAGCCTGTGCAACCAGCGGTTGAACCCTATGATCTCCTCATGGTTCCTTTTAGATCTCTGACAAACAATGTTGCGGTTTTGGTAGAAGATCTTAACAACTACTTCGGATATGTAGATTACGCACTGCGCCATAATAACACGGTATACAACCAAAATTTGGATATCTCTGCGCTACAGAGGGATTATAATGATGTGATCTCAAGAGATTTAGAAAAGATAAACGCTTCTCTGGATGCCCTTGAGCGGTCTCTGTCCCTTGTTTATGGTATCCCTATGGAGTTGATTAATGCTATCACAACTGCTATCCAGCAGACGAGAGAGGACCTGCAGCAGACAAGCAAGGATCTAAACATAGATCTCAACCGGTTTGTAGAGAAATACCCTATGGTTACCAGAGCTGTTTCGGTCATGCAGAGGGATGTTGAAAGTATAGATAGCGCAATCAATCAGATAAAAAATATCCGCCCATCCTAGGTACAATCAGATCAAAATAACGCTACGGACGTCCTTTAAATCCTAATCCGGCGCTATGCGCTCCCCGGTTGATGTGTATATGGCTCCTTCTGCGATGTTGCATGTGTGATCAGCTACCCTTTCCAGATACCTGCCAGCAAGTAAGTATCTGACTCCCCTTGTTATCTTCCTGTTGTCCTCCACCATATATGTGATGAGTTCTCTGAATATCTGCTCATATAAAGCATCCACATCTTCCTCTTCTCTATACACTTCCAGAGCAAGGTTTTTGTTCTCCTCTAACAACGCTTTCATGGCTTTTTCTATCATATCAATGGATTTATTTTTCATTCCCTCCAAGCCTATAAGCTTTTTAAAGTGCCCATCTTTCTCTTTTACCATCTCGATAGCTAACTTAGAGATATTCCTTGCATATCTTATAATCCTGTTGAGATCACCAGATGACTTCATTGCGGTAACGATCTTCCTGAGATCCTTTGCTACAGGAGCCTGAAGCATCAGAAGAGCTGTGCATTTGTTCTCTATGCTCCTCATCAGATCATAGCTTTTTACATCATTTCTCAGTGCCACCTTTGCCGCATCCTCCTCCAGTTTCTCCAGAGCGTCCATAGCGGAGTTGATGCTATCTATGGCTAGATCGCGCATCTCTCCTAACATCCTGTACACTTCATTGATATCTTCATCAAACTTTTCTCTCGTTCCCACCTTTCTTCACCTCTTCATCAACATATTTTACCTTTATCAACCGAATCTTCCGCTTATATACCTTTCTGTTAGATCATTCTTTGGCCTCTCGAAGAGCTCTTTTGTGTCGCCATACTCTATGAGCTCTCCTATATACAGAAAGGCTGTGTAATCACTTACCCTGGCTGCCTGCTGCATGTTGTGCGTTACTATAACAATTGTGTACTCCTTCTTTAGCTCGTAGATTAGAGCCTCCAGGCGCATAGTTGATACAGGATCTAAAGCTGAGGCTGGCTCATCCATCAAAAGCACTTCTGGCTCCACAGCAAGGGCTCTGGCTATGCACAGGCGCTGTTGCTGCCCGCCGCTCAGGCTTGTGCCTGGCTTGTTCAGCTCATTTTTTACCTCGTCCCATAGCCCGACGGCCTTAAGCACCCCTTCAGCCTTTTCGGCAAGAAGTTTCTTGTTTCTTATGCCCTTGAGCTTTAGACCAGCAACCGCATTTTCCAGAACGCTCATTGTTGGAAATGGGTTTGGCCTCTGAAAAACCATACCTATCCTCTCTCTCACCTTAACTGGATCCTCTTTATATGTGTCCAGCCCATTGAGCAAAACGCTACCCTCTACTCTGGCCCCGGGGATTACTTCATGCATCCTGTTTATGCATCTTATAAGTGTAGTTTTGCCGCATCCGCTCGGGCCTATTATTGCGGTTATGCTGTTTTCTTCTATATCCATATCTATATCTTTCAACACCTGCTTTTCGCCGAACCATCCATTAAGATCCTTTATCCTTATCTTCGTGCTCATCTTTTCCTCGCTATGATCCTGACTCCAATGTTCAACAATAGTACAATCACAAGAAGCACCAGTGCCGCACCCCAGGCCCGTGCCTGCCAGCTTTTGTAGGGGGAGGTGGCATAGTCGTATATCAACAATGGAAGGGCTGCGGTTGGCTCCAATAGACCCTCATTCCAGTACATGTTTCCAAGGGAGGTTGTGAATAGAAGCGGCGCAGTTTCTCCAAATATGCGTGCTACCCCTAGGATGACCCCAGTTCCTATGCCGACCATCGCACTTCTCAGAATAACGAAGAGAGAAGCCCTCCACTTTGGCACGCCAAGAGCTATCGCTGCTTCCCTTATACCCCTGGGAACAGCCTTCAAACTTTCATACGAAGCTATGGTAACGGTGGGTATCATAAGCACCGAGAGAGCCAGCGCTCCAGCTAAAGCAGAAAAACCTATTCTTAGAACTATAAGCGTGTATATAAATATACCCGCGATTATGGAGGGAGTACCGCTGAGAACTTCTGCTATAAATTCTGTGATCATGGAGAGCTTTCCTCCATACTCCGATATACACATAGCTGCAAAGATTGAGATTGGTATAGAGACCATGGAAGCCAGGGCTACTATTATCAGACTTCCCTGTATCGCATTCCCTATTCCTCCTCCTACCTCACCGGGCGGTTTCGGAAGAGCTGTAAGGAATTCCCAGCTTAAAATACCAATACCCTCCTTTATGATCATGTATAGCATGCTTATGAGGGGGATCATTATGATTATGAAGGCTACAGCCACAAGGATCAGCATAAGGCGCCCTTTTATTTTTCTAGCCCCAATGTTTGTCATTCCCTCGCCACCTCCCTTCTGAGGATAAGTCTAGCGCATATGTTTATTACTATAGTGATGATAAAGAGTATGAGCCCGAGCTCTATCAATGCAGATTCATGGAGCGCAGAGGTTGCTTCGCTGAACTGATTCGCTATCACACTTGCGAGCGTGTCACCTGGTGCTAAAAGAGATGCTGGTATCTCTGGAGCATTACCTATAACCATGGTTATTGCCATCGTTTCACCGATCGCTCTACCGAGACCCAGCATCACGCCTCCCATGATCCCGGGTCTTGCATAGGGTAGCATTACCTTTGTGATCACCTCCCATCGGGTAGCACCCAGGGCTATCATCCCCTCTCTTTGAAGGATCGGCACAGTGTTTATGGCATCCTTTGTTATTGAAGTTATTATCGGTACTATCATTATCGTTAATATCAGCGCTCCTGTAAGGATGGATGGGCCATACACAGGCCCCTGAAATGTTGGTATAAAACCAAGGTATTCTACAAGAAAAGGGCCTGCTTCTTCCCTCACAAAAGGGATGACCACGAATATGCCCCATAGACCTATGACAACGCTCGGTATGGCCGCTATTATCTCTATGAGAAAAGAGAGCACATACGATACTTTGGGAGAGATGTATTGCGTGAGGAAAACAGCAGCACCAATGCTTAAAGGCACAGCAAAAAGGAGGGCTATAAATGACGTCACAAGGGTACCGTATATAAAAGGAAGAGCCCCGAAAACCTCCTTTACAGGATCCCATGCGCTCTCTATTACGAATCGAAATCCAAACGTCTCCATTGCGGGCAAGGAAGATATTATAAGTTGTGTGAGGAGCAGCACTGCGAGAGCAGCCAGAGAAAGGGCAAAAGCCGCTGTCAGGATCCTGAACTTCTCCACAGATTCAATCGTTTTTAACAACAATATACTTTTCTATATAGAATAGAAAGTGCCGATAGCTCTATTTGACAAACAGGAGGTATTTGTTTTCCTTGCCAGATAGCTCATCCTCTATCCTTTTAGCAAAGACCTTCTCCGGATTTTTCAGATCACTCCTCTGTGCGAGATCCTCAAAGCTCTCAAATGGCTTTCTTTCCCTCTCGTCTATAACGCTCCACATCATCTTTTTTCCGAATCCTGGCAATAGCTCCAGAGAATGAAACCTTGTTGTTATTGGACCTGCCCTGTTTATATAATTTATAAAAAAGCCCTCCCTCTCTTTGACTACCTGTTCAAGCACAGGGAGTAGCTCGGCCTTTGCAGAGCCTGTGAGTTCATCATATCTAACCCTTCTCAGGATCCTGCTCACCTTTTTCCTTTTTGATAGCTCTTTTCCGATGTAAAGCTTTTCTCCGATCTCTACTGGAGCTCTCAGAGATACCTCAAACAGCTTGAATTCATCCCTACCTATAACATAGGCTATAGGCTCCATCATTCTCCTGAAACTTGTGCTCGGTCTCCCCTCTGGAAGATAGTCAAGGACGAAGGCGAACTCTTCCATTTCTCACTCCGTCGTATACTTTAAAATGATCTCGAGGACCTTATTTATTAGATCCTCCTTTATTCTGCTCTTTTCGGTTGAGAGTATTGTTATTATTGTATCTGTGTCCTGGGGTAGTATATCTACTATCTTACACACAATGTTCTCTGGAAGATCCAGCTCTGAGAGCTCTTTTGTCAGTGCTTTTGCTTCTTTAACCCCGAGCTTACTGAATTCCTTGGCGTGCTCAAGAGCAAGCTTCTGTACATCATTGAGCGTCTCTTCCCCCAGCAATTCTTTTACCTCCGCTAAGGTGAGGTAGCGACCTTCCTTTGAGACCTTCATTCTCTCACAACCTTTTCATGTGCGCAGGCCCTGCAAGAACAGTTTTTACCTTATTGCCACATTTCACTTCTACCAGATAGCATCTACCCTGTTTCCCTACAACTTTACCCTGTAAACCGTTAAACCTGTGGAAGGGCATTCCGCTCTCTACGCTTGGTTCAAGATCTATGAATACGCTCTCTCCTTCTTCAAACTTCCGTAGCATCTTGCTTACAAGGTTTTTACTCTTCTCGCTCTTCCTTTTAGTGAGCAGTTTTCTAGTGTTTGCTTTTTTACCATGCGACATCTTTGGCATACTTACTCCTCCTTTCCTTTAGTGTACTCTCCTCCTGTATCCATGACTTCTATTTTTGTGACGTCTAGAGTCTCAACCCTGCATTCACAACTCAGCAGAGATGAGAGGCTGGGCACGGTCCTACCCTTATCCCCATGGATTAGCTCCTTAATATATGTTCCGCTTTCCGCTTCAATCTTTATTTCCGCCTTTATTCCAGAGAATTCTAAAAGCTCCACCTTTTTTACTCTTCTAATCCTTACAAGGTCGCTTCTTCTCATAACCACCCTCAACGGTGTGCGCTGGTGCACCTCCCTGTTTTCCAGGTATGCAAGAGCTCTCAGAAGCTCTCTTTCCTCCACTTCTCTATCAAACACAACTTCTGCAACATAGACCTTATCCGGTTTTGCGGATTTTATTCTTACGACCTCTGTGAAATCTGAGTAGCCAAGATCTCTTATCTTTACCTTATCGCTCACGTTAACCTCGTTTTCTAGAGCATTGAGATCAACGCATCTTATTTTTGGCTCAACCAGCTCTATCACAAAAGGTCTCCCTTCACCAAGCATCCTTACGTCTATGTCCTCCCTCCCCATACCATGGAACTTGGTAGACCCCGCTTTGAAGTGCTTGATAAAAGTTTGTGCAATGATCTCTTCGACGCTCTCATCGAACAGCTTTCCTTTGCCATTGCAATAATAGCATCCCCTACCCAGGCATCTGGTGCAGATCTTCTTTGTCTGGGGGAGCTCTCTTGAAAACTTATTATAGCGCCCGTATATGAACACAGATCTTGAGGTTAGCTTAACCCAATTAAATCTTGAGTCAACCAGAAAGTAGAGCTCTTCACCTTCAGATACATAACTTTTCCCGGAAGCATCTTCAAAAGCGTTTCTCAACACCTCATTTATCTCCCTCTTGAATTTCCCTTCCGCGCCCAGCGCTTTCTCCCTCTCCTCTATTTCTCTATATATTTTTGTTCCGAGAGAGAATGTACAAAATTCATAATCTAAGGAAGCTTCAAGCATCGTATCTATGAGATCTCTTACGTTTATACCTATGTCCTCACAGACCTCACACTCCTCGTTCTCTGATTCTATCTCTATCTCGCTCTCTGAGCTGTTTCCTCCATAGAGCTTTGTGCATACAGGACAGCGCATATCCTTTATTGCTCTATGATCTTTTTTCTTTTGCTCTTTTGCTCTTCTGTATACGGGAAAAATATTTAAGAGCGTAAACCGATTATGTTCGGTGAAAACATGGTAGGGGCAGGAGAGTTAAACCCGTATGAAAATGCGAAGAAGCAGATAGACAGAGCATGCGAGCACATCTCTGTGGATGATGGAGTAAAGGCCTGGCTAAAGCACTGTGAGAGGGAGCTCTGTGTAAACTTCCCTGTAAAAATGGATGATGGAAGCGTCAGGATCTTCACGGGATACAGGGTGCAGCACAACACAGCGAGAGGCCCTGCGAAGGGGGGCATCAGATTTGCACCTGATGTTAATATGGATGAGGTCAGAGCTTTAGCTACATGGATGACCATAAAGTGCGCTGTTGTCAACATACCTTATGGAGGCGCAAAGGGCGGAGTAGCTTGTGATCCTGCACTCCTTTCAGATGGAGAAAAAGAGAGAATCACCAGGAGATTCACTTATGAAATAGCCCCCGTAATAGGCCCGGAAAAGGATATACCAGCTCCCGATATTGGGACGGATGGACAGACAATGGCATGGATGATGGACACCTATTCCATGCTTAAAGGATATGATAATTATGGCGCAGTTACAGGCAAGCCTATCCGAGCTGGTGGCAGCAGGGGCAGAACCAGTGCTACCGGAAGAGGCGTTATGTTCTGCACACGCGAGGCTCTGAAGGAAAAAGGTATAAACCAAAAAGGAGCTAAAGCGGTGATCCAGGGCTTTGGAAACGTTGGATCATGGACGGCAAAGCTTCTGCATGACAATGGAGTAAAGATAGTGGGGATAAGCGATATATCGGGTGCGCTCTATAATAATGAGGGTATAGATCCCTATGATCTTTATGAATACGCTCTCAAAAACAAAATGCTGATAAAAGGATACCCGAAGGCTGAAGCGATAAAAGAGAAAGATCTGTTAGCCCTGGAGTGCGATGTTCTTATACCCGCAGCCAAAGAAAACCAGATCACCAGCTCAAATGCGGATGCTATTAAAGCGCCCATCGTTGTTGAGGGTGCCAATGGACCGACAACACCTGAAGGTGAAAGGATCCTTCTAGAAAAAGGAGTTTTCATAGTCCCGGATATTCTCGCAAATGCAGGTGGGGTCACAGTTAGCTACTTTGAGTGGGTTCAGAACAGGGAAAGCTTATACTGGAAAGAAGTGGAGGTTAATGAAAGGCTTGAAGCGATAATGCTCGAAAGCTTCTATGACTGCCTGCACTACTCGGAAGGGCACAAGGTTGGAATGAGAGATGCTGCATACATACTGGCAATAGAGCGGATAGCTGATGCGATAAAGGTCAGGGGAGTATTTCCATAGATCCCTGAGGTTATAAAAACCGTAAAGGATAGAAACCCCTAACTCCTTTCTTTTTTTATGATAGACATTCTCGCCGCCATAGTCTCAATAGTCTTTTTAGGATACGCTACATACTCAGATATAAAAAGCAGAAGGGTCAGCAACTGGGTATGGAGAATAATGGTGCTGATAGCTATTCCACTTCTTATCCCCCGTCTAAATGTTTATACTGCTGTTTCCATAGTCTTTATGTCACTTTTTGCTTTACTTCTCTACTATATGGGGCTTTTTCTTCAACGCTTTGGTTTTAAACATGGCCTCTATGGTGGGGCTGATGCAAAAGCGTTGATCTCCCTCTCAATAATGATGCCGGAGTGGCCAATTAAGAGCTATCCTATCTTTTTTTCACTTTCCGTGCTCCTGATAGCCTCTCTCGCTGCGCTGATGGTGCCATTAGCTCTTTTCATATACAACATGAAAAAGGGCATGAGAAAGCTGCCGGATGCTTTCTTAGCTATAGAAAAAGAGGAATTTGATGAAAGGAAATATTGGGTCTATAAAAAAGAAGGAACAAAAACTCTGGTAACCCCAAAAATACCTTTTGTCCTTTTCATTTTTATAGGCCTGGTTATCTCCCTGATCTTAAGCCTTTGAAAAAGCTCTATCACCAGCATCCCCCAGGCCTGGGATTATGTAGCCATGCTCATCAACCTCTGGATCTATGGC
>JAXHST010000006.1:0-40615 GCA_034190325.1 Thermoplasmatota archaeon | reverse complement strand
GTCAACCATCCTTCTGGGAAACCGTTGCGATGGATAAACAGAACTGGGTGTTTTCCGTTGATAATGTGGTAAAGCATAGTGGTAATACTAGCGCATCCATAGAGGGCAAGGGCAACTGGGCATACTGGATGCAGCATTTTGAAGGTGATGCTATACCAGCTGGCAGAGAAGTTACCGTTTCCGGTTATGTAAAGACTGAGGATGTAGATCAAAGAGCCGAAATTTGGATATATTGTGTGGATTCTGATGGTAATCCAACAGAGACTGTTACTGCTCCCATCTCTGGCACAAAAGACTGGACGTTTGTTACAGCGTCACAGCGCATACCTGAGGATGCGGTAAGGATGGACATCGACCTGTTTATCTGGGGCCCGGGCAAGGTGTGGTTTGATGATATCCAGCTTGTGACAGAGGGAAAATGGGCGCAAAAGCCAGTCGCTGAAAAGCCGGACGCTGCATTGGCAAAAGCATACGGCTCATACATCGTCTCGCAAAAAGAACCTGAACCGTCCGGATGGTTTAAAGCAATGATCCCGGCAGAAGGATTGGTAATGTCCTGGAAAGATAGCACAAGCCACACGGGTAAGAGGTGTGTTAGCATATCCAATAAACACCTCTATGATGAACCAGTTTACAACAACTGGGCTCAAAACATAGAATTCGCGCATAAAGAAAAAAAGATTGAGCTCTCTGGCTGGATAAAAACGGAAAATGTTACAGGAGGAGGGGCATCTCTCATAGTCCAATGTATAGGAGAAAACTACACTTTACTTGCGGACCGCTCAACAAAAGGTGTAGATGGAACCACCAATTGGACTCTTTACAATGCATCTATTACAGTGCCAGCGGAAACAACAAATCTGACGGTCAGAGCCGTGCTTGTGGGCACTGGTAAGGTCTGGTTCGATGATGTTCAGCTTAGAGCGACTGAAACGCATGGAGGTTTTACAAGCTTATTAAAAAACTCTGGTTTTGAAGAGGGTGAAGGTACGATCTCATTTTCTCCACCAATAAACTATGAAAGTCAGGCGCTTCTCGGGTTCTGGATGGAGAGTGAACCTTCTGGTTACATAAAAGAGTGGAGATTTGAGAAAGATGTGGGGCCAAACTATATTGTGGAGGTGGGCTTAAAGCAAATTCCCACAGGAGAGGAGGTGAAGGTCAACTGGTACGCGTATGTTTTTACAAAAGCGTTTGATTATTCAACACTGCCTGAAAATGCACCGATCTCAGATCTGAAGGATGCGCCAGAAGATGTAAAAAGATGGCTTGAGCCAACTGAGGCAGTTCAATCAGATCATCCTGAAATTGTAGCAAAGGCAAAAGAGTTGAGGGGAGATAGCGATGATATCATGGAGATCGCACGTCAAATAACCAATTTTGTCGGTAAAGAGATTGGAGATAGAGGCGGAATGCAGGATGCTTTAACTACCCTGCGCACCGGTGGGGCAGTCTGTACCGGGCATGCAAATCTGGCTGCAGCACTCTCCAGGGCAAATGGAATACCATGCAGGGTTCTTGCCGTTTCATCTAGTAATCAATTACAGACCCACTACGTCGTTGAATTCTATGTTCCTGACTATGGTTGGGTCTGGATGGAGTCTACCATGGGCATCATGCCATATCAGCCTACCGATGCTGTTCTGCTCAGGATAGTCTATCCCGAGGATGAGATTCTAGGGGGTGTGCCAAAAAACACAACTATAGACAGCACCCCAAACGTCAATGTAGGGCACGGACTCAGTGAGAGCTGCTATCAGGGAAGAGAGATCCTGCACAGATATTGGGGGGATGAAGAGGAGATTGCAGCGGCTTACTCAAGAACAGAAGAGCTTGGAGATCGCTCTATCAGGGGTCTGGAAATGGATTTACAGGCAATAAGATTCGTGGAGGAGTGCAGCACGATCGAAGAATACATCGCATTTCTGGATCTCTACTCTTCAGGGAAGTGAAATAGAGTTTGAAAACTGCATCCTGTGTTCGAATAGGAGGTCGCTCCCACTTATCATTTTACTATCGTAGTGCTCTGACCTGAAAATTTGAACCTCTTCTTGAACTCTGGCGTTGTTCTGAGTATTTTTGTGCTTCCCTCTTTCTTGTATCTAACCAATCCTCTTTTGCATAACTCTTTAACATCCTCATAGACCCTCTCACCAACAAAATCTCTAAGAGCGCTCTGCTTTATTGGCTCGTTGGAGGCTATTAATGCTAAGGTCTGCAGAAGCTTTTCACCCATCTCTGGCTCTACAAGATCCTTCACCACAGGATAGAACTCCTCTCTGAGCTGGAGCACATACCCTCTATCAGTAACAGCTATCTCAAAGCAATGCTTCTCATACTCCCTATTCAAAGAAGCTATAGTTCTCTTAGCAATCTTTGCTTTAACGCCAGAGATCCTTGCTATCTCTGCCAGGCTCAGCGCCTTATCAGAGGCAAAAAGCACAGCCTCTATCTTTTTCCTTACGCTTTTATCCATATCTTTCCGAACGGGAAGTTCTCCTGCCATAGTTCTATCTTCCTATCCTTTGCGAGATAGAGCAGAGATATCATGCCTTCAATTAAGCCGAACTTTGCAAGTATGAGATCTCCATCATCTATACTGTTCTCCTTTATAAACCTGTAGACTTCGTTGCTGTTTATCTGCTCCGCATGTATCTTTCCATCAAGGCTTACCTTTACCCTCCTCTTCCTTCCTCTCTCTACCTTTTCGATCCTCTTTGCACTATCCAGAGCCTTAACAAGATCAAAGACGCTCACAGGCCTCTTGAAGCTTCTGACTGCCCTGGGCTCTATATAAGAGCTCTCCAGCTCAAGAGGTTCATAAACCTCTGGCTCCGGCGCAAGCGTAAATGTTTCTACAGCCCTCTCCGACTGGGCTCTGAGCACCTCCCATGCAAGCAGTATAATCCTGCCTGCATAAACTATGTTGATGCCCTCCTTCTTGAGCTTTTTCAGATATTCTTTAGAAAAAGCAACTATATCTATATCCCATGGGTTTATCTTTTCCTCCATGGCAAGGGAAAAAAGCAGGGCTATCGAGCGTTCGTAATCGTCCTTTATCTCTGCATAGCCACCAGACACTTTTTTGAAGAGATCTATGTAATAATCCATGTCTTCACCCAGTGCTTTGTGGAAGAGAAGATGATCAAGTATCTCTTTTTCATCCATCAGTTAGCCACCTCTGTTATCTCATTTATGTTTATCTTCCCTATGATCTGTGATATGCCATCTATTGAGGTTATTCCATAGACAACATCCGCTTCCTTCAGAGTAGCCTTTCTGAGAGATATAACTAACGTTTGTGTGTTGTTAGAGCTCTCCTTTATCATTTTCCCGATGATCTCTGCGTTAACACTATCCAGAAACATGTCAACCTCATCCAGGAAATAGAAAGCTGAGGGCGATATCCGCTGTATGGCAAAGACTAAAGCGAGTGCAGCGACGCTCTTTTCTCCACCCGAGAGCCTCTCTATTGATTGGAGCTTTTTTCCATCCGGCTGCGCAACTATCCTCAGCCCCCCGGCGAAGGGATCTCCTCTGTTGTCCAGCAAGAGCTCTCCATGCCCCCCATTTGAGATCCTGACGTATATCGCTTTAAAATTGTCATTAACGGAGTCAAAAACTGTGAGAAATGCTTCTTTTTTCTTAGCCCTGCATTCATTCATCAAGGCGATCAAAGACTTTTTCTGCTCATTTAAACGATCAATGCTGCTCTCTATCTCATTTGCCCTCTTTGCAACTTCATCGTATTGCTCTAAAGCTCTCTGATTAACCGGCTCCATAGCAGAGATCTTTTTCTCTAAATTGCTCATCTCAGACTTAAGATCCTCTATTGATCTCTCACTCACCTCTACTTCACTGTTGCCCAGCTCTTTTCTGCTCTCTCCAAGCATCTCTAAAAGCTTCTCTCTCTCATTCCTGCATCTGTCTATGAGATCCTTTGTTGTATCCACCTTATCATTCAACCTGGTGATCTCAATACGGAGATCACTTGCCTCCTGAACGATTCTGTCTCTCTCTTCGTTGAGCTTTCCTACCTTTTCATCATAGCCTCCCTTAACAATCAGCAGAGTTTTCAGCTCACTTTCAGCCTCTTCTCTGTCCTTCTTTGCCTTTTCTATCTCTTTCTCATAGTTCTTGCTCTCTATCTTCTCTATCTCCTGCTTCCTCTGTTCAATAGCGAAATCTTCAAGCCCTCTCTCTGCTTCAATCTCTTTGTTTTTGAGCACTCTTATAAAGCTCTGCAGGCTATCGATCTCTCCCTCAAGCCTATCTATGGTATCTCTGATCCTCTTTGGAGTCAGCTCTCTCATCTCCCTCTCAAGGGTTTCCATATCCTTTTCTCTGCCTTCCAACTTTTCCCTGATCTCTGAGAGCTCTTTTTCGCTTTTTTCCTTAAGCTCCCTTGTCTCTCTCAATTTAGCCTGGGCATCCTTCACCTTTGCCCTGTAATCTTTGATCTTTGACTCTCTTGCTGGTATGGGCACCATAAGCTTCTGCTCCTCAAGCGCTTTCTTAACCTCTGCATCTAAAGTTCTTACCTCTTCATCAATAGATGTCAGCTCCGCACTCAAAGACTCAAGCTCTGAGGTTTTCTCGTTTATCTCCCTCTCTATGGCTTCAGGCGGCGCAACGTTCCCCACTGCTATTCTGGAGCCTCCCATCATCGCGCCCGAGCTCTCTATGAGTTCTCCTCCCAGTGTAACAAGCCTTACACCTCCCATGAGACGCCTGGCATTATTGAGATCGTTAACCACAACAGTTGTACCAAACACGTAATCGACAGCGCTCTTTATCTCGGGCTCATAATCAACCAGAGATGAGGCAAAACCCAGAGATGCGGGATCATTTACAGCTAGCAAAGCCTTCCCCATCGGCTTTGGTGCTATTAGCCTGTTTAGCGGTAAGAACTGTGCCCTGCCTGCATTCTCCCTCTTCAGCAGCTCTATTGCCCTCGCGGCATCCTCATCCGTCCTGGTTATTATGGCATTGATCCTGCCGCCTGCTGCCACAGTCATAGCTACAGTATACTTATCATTCTTTGGACTTACCCTTTCCCCTATCGTCCCTATTATTCCTTTGAGCTTACCAAGGTTCCTTGCCTTCAGCACAGCGCTCACAGCTCTGTTAGTGTAGGCGCTCGCCTTTGAATGCTCTCTATCCAGCTTGACGAGCTCGTTTTTAAGCGCCCTTATTCTGCTCTCTATTTCACCTCTTCTTTCTTCAAGCTCTGCTATCCTTTTTTTATTATCTATAATAAGTGAGGATAGCTCCCTTGTCCTTTTCTCCCTCTCCCTTGCTATCTTTTTTGCCTCTTCCTCCTCAAGCTCAAATCTTTCGAGGTCGCTCTCCAAGGCTTCTGCCTCTCTGAGAGCATTTGATAGCTTTGTCTCTACTTCCTCCAGAAAGAGCGTTTTCTCGTGCTGCTCGTCCAGAAGCTTTTCCCTCTCTTTCCTTATTCCATCAAGTTTTTGATTCAGTTCTTCAAGCTTTGTGCTCTCTTTTTTTCTCTCCTCTTTTATTTTCGCTAGGGCTTTCTTTTTATCCTCAAGCTCCTTCTCCTTACCTGCTATACTCTCCCTTATCTCATCAACATTCCTTTTTGCTTCTGCATTCTTTTTCTCAAGCTCCTTTATCTCTCTTACAAGCTCCCTCTTTCTCTCAGCATCCTTTTTAAGCTGTGCTTCGTAAAAGTTAAGAAGCTCTTCGCTCGTCTTTATCTTCACATTGCATGAATTTATCTGCTCCTGGATCCTGCCTCCTTCGCCACCAAGCTTCTTCTCTATCTCCGCTGCGATCTCGGCCATCCTGTTATCCTTCTCTTCCAGCTCTTTATCTTTATTCTTAATATCCTCCTGGAGCTCTTCTATATCCTTTTCATAACCCTCGATAAGACCATCGTTCTCTTTTATTCTCTCTCCATACTCATAAACCTGCTTCGCAAGAACCTCTGTCCTTCTCTTATTAAACCTGTCCTTCAGCTCGAGATACCTTAAAGTTTTGTTTCTATCCTGCTCCAGGGCCTTTAGCTGGACTTTCACCTCCTCAAGTTTCCCATCAAGAATCCTTATGTTCTCTTCAACATCCTCTTTTTTCCTTTCGCTCTTCTCTATATCCTCATCAAACCTGCTCACGCCCGCAACATTTTCGATTATCCTTCTCTTTTCAAAGGCACTCGAGGTGACTATCTTGTTTATATCCCCCTGCTGAACTATATTGTAGTGTCCTTCCATGCCACTGGAGGCAAAGAAGTTCTCAAACTCTGAAAGCGATGAGCTCCTGTCATTCATGTAATAGTAGGAATAATAGTTGTTGTTCTTCACCTTAACCGCTCTTCTCAGGTTTATCTCTCTACCACTATCATCGAAGGTTAGTGTAACACTACAATGCGCTGCTGGTCTGCCGTTCTTTCCTCCATCAAATATCAGCTCTTTGAGATTCTCAACCCTCATACTCTTTGAGCTTTTAGGCCCAAGAATGAAAAGGATGGCGTCAAGCACATTTGATTTTCCACTCCCATTTGGACCTGTGATACCCACAAAGTTCCCTATAACGGGTATCCTTTTTTTCCCAGCGAATGTTTTGAAGTTTTCAAACTCTATCGCTTTGAGTCTCAATGTGCATCCCTTCCTGACAAAAGTATTTATGTACTAGGTCATATTTAAAACTTGCTGAGTTCATAGCTCAAAATCGTGGATTATCTTCTTCTCCTTTCCTTCCTCTCCTTCTATTCTCACCTTAACGCTGATATACTGCTTAAGCTTCGTATTCCCCATCTTCTTCTTCAGCATCTCATCTATCTGGAATATTCCGCTTGAATTTGACAATACTACCTCTATCATTATGGGTCTCTCCTCTCCACCCCTTATCCTTACATCTTCTACAGCAAGGGCTGAAACCGAATGAATGTTGACCTCACCTGCCTGGAAAGGTATCCTTGCCCTTCCTTTTTTCATATCCAGAGCATCAGCCACTCTTACTATCTCTGCTTCAAGGGTTAGCGGCTTGATCCCGCGCTGGTGCGCTATTATAGCATGGAGGACCTCTGATTTTATTATTGTGCTCTCCTCTATAGTATATATATCCTTCAACGTTCTATCGAGTATGGGTAAAGCTAAGGGTATAGAAAAATTTTCATGGTTCTCTCTATGCACAGCATGCCCTATGTCGTGCATAGCCGAAGCGAGAAACACTATTACCTCCGCATCCTCTTTTTTGAGACCATAGTTCTCAACAGCGCCTGGCACAACATCTGCATCTGTGAGCATGCGGAGAAGCTTTATGGCTATGTTCGACACTATTTTTATGTGTGTTGGTCCATGATCGGAGTATCCGAGCCTGTCTATAGCCATAATGTTAGAGGCTTTCATATACGTTTCAAGCTCTTTATCTTCCTCAACAATCTTTAGAACATGCTCGAGTTTCGGGTTATTCTTTACTGGTAGACCAAACCGCATCAGCACACCACCGGTGTATCATCAACCATCAATACATCTCCAGTGAGAACTCTCTTACGCCAAACCAGAAGCCTGTATTCTTTATGTAATCTCTCTCAGCCAGTATCAGATCAAAATGTGCTTTTTCCATCTCCTCAAGCCTCCCGTACATGCTCTTGGCCTCATCACTTTCTGCTCTTTGTCCCTGCTCTCCGTAATATTTTATTCCTCTCTCTTCCAGCTCAAGTGCTGTCTCGAGGGCTGAAAGCTCATCAAGCCCCTCTGTTGTCCTTATCTTAACATCCCTTTCTCTAAGTTTAGGCACAACCTTCTCAACCTCGGATTTATCAAGCTGGACCTTTATCCACCCCTTCTGCTCCATCAAATTCTCAAGAACTCCATTTAACATCTCCATATGTGAGAATTCGTCCGTGGCAAGCCTTATGAACATATTCTTCCCGCTCACATCCTTAGTTTTCCGTGCAAACTGAAGGTAGCGACTGAGGCTCTCCTTCTCCATCTCTATTGCTGTTCTCAAGGCTTCAATATCATTCATAAAAGAAAAAGGACATAATACCATTTAAACTTATAGAACATTTTATATATAGTACCTCATATATACATTATGGATCTATCTGAACTAATCACAATACATGTGTGCACGCTTATAGTCATAGTTGTCTCTCTGATACTTGCGCGTGAGCTCTGGAAGAGGTATAGAAATAATTTTCTCACAAGCAGCCTTTTGCTCTTCATTTATGTTTTTTCCATATTGATCACCTACAGTGCCATCTTTCTGTTTCGTTTTCCAACTCCAGAGGTGAATTTAGTGCCATACACAGGACTTTTAATACCTGCTATAGGAATAGGTGGGTGTGGTTTTATTCCATATCCCGGGGCGCTTTTCTCAATCTACCTCTTAGAGCCAAAAAGAAAGAACCTGTGGATAATATTCGTATCACTGCTTGAAGCAATCTATATTGCTTCTCTGGTTATATACCCACCAGCATATGTTGAGGTAAGAGAAGGGGTATTTGAATGGATTACTATTGAGGCTGCCACGCAGACAATATATCTTACACTGATAATAGCAGCAGTTCCTGTAGCGCTCTTTATAGCATTTGCGATCAAAAGCAAAGATAAAAAGAACAGAGCAAAAGGGATCTTTCTGGCTATATCATTCGCAATGCTGGCATTCTTTGTCACGGTGTGCGATGGCATCGGGGGCTATGTGCCTATAGGCATAAGAAGGGTCTTTATAGCCATAGCTGTGGTCTTGCTCTATCTGGGTTTTGTCATGCCTTCATGGCTCTCTAATATCTTGAAGGTTTGATTGAATAATAAAATAAAATATATAGAGAAAGATCAATTCTTCTGTATGAAAGCACTTCTTGTGATAGATATGCTGAATGACTTTCTGACAGGTTCTTTAAAGTGCGAAAGAGCTTTCCATATAGTGCCGGAAATAAAAAAAGTCTCTGACGCTTTTAGAGAGCAGGGACTGCCGGTGGTATACTGTAATGATGCCCATATCAAAGGCATAGATAGAGAGATCTCTATGTGGGGGGAACATGCAATGGCTGGAACGAGGGGGGCTGAGGTTATAGAAGAGCTTGCCCCTCAGACAGGGGATTATATTGTCCCAAAGAGAAGGTACAGCTGTTTCTTTGGAACGGAGCTTGACATGCTTCTAAGAGAGCTGGGGGTTGATGAAGTGGTTCTTACAGGTCTGCACGCAAACCTTTGCGTAAGACATACGGCTGCAGATGCTTATTTCCTTGGTTATGGTGTAACGGTGCTCAGCGATTGCACAGAAGCCCTATCGCAGGAGGATTATGATAGTGGGCTGGAGTACATAAGGAAGTACTATGGTGCAAAGGTTATGGATAGCAGAGATCTCCTGGGGGAGTTGTAATGGTAAAAAGGACTGAGAGGGTAGAGGAGATAAGCGAAAAAGACTATGGCAAGGAGCTCGTAATATCTGGCTGGGTTCAGAATGTAAGGGTACTGAAAAACATAGGATTTGTAAGATTGAGAGAAGGAATAGCGGACATACAGGTAACATTTCATGATCCAAAGCCAGTTAAAGAGCTAACGCTGGAGAGCGTCATATCTGTAAAAGGTTCACTTGAAAGAAATGAGAGTGTTTCTGGTGGCTGCGAACTGGTAGCAAGCGAAGTTGAGATTCTAAATCCAGCAAAAGCGCCACTGCCGCTGGATGTTACGCAAAAGGTAAAAGCAGATTTTGACACAAGAATTGACTCGCGCTTTATGGACCTGCGCAATCCGAGGAATCTTGCGATATTCCGCATAAGAAGTGAGGCTTTCAGGATCATAAGGGAATTTCTGATAAATAGAGACTTCATGGAGGTAAACACCCCAAAGATAATAGCAACAGCAACAGAGGGTGGTACAGAGCTCTTTACTGTCAAATACTTTGAAAAGGAGTGCTACCTTTCACAGAGCCCGCAACTCTACAAGGAGATATTGATGAGTTCTGGCTTTGATAGGGTTTTTGAGATAGCCCCAGCTTTCAGAGCAGAAGAGCATAACACACCAAGACACTTAAATGAGTTCGTTTCTATAGACGTAGAACAATCATTTGCGAACCATGAAGATGTTATGTCCCTGCTAGAGTCACTTGTTAAAGATATCTTTGATCTGGTAAGCAGGAATAAAAAAAGGGAGCTTGAGCTCCTGGAGTATGAGCTGCCAGAGGTAAAACTTCCTTTAAGAAGGTTAAGATACTCTGAGGCAATAGAGATTGCAAGGAGCAGGAACATAGACATAAAGTATGGCGAGGATATCTCAACAGAGGCTATTAGAGCCATAGCTGAGGAGATGGAACCTCTATATTTCATAACAGAGTGGCCTTCTGAGATAAAACCATTCTATGCGCAGCCCTTTGAGAACAACGAAACGATAACAAAAAGCTTTGATCTTATGTTCGGCCCTCTCGAGCTTAGCTCAGGTGCACAGAGGGTTCATGACGCAGAATTGCTTAAGAAAAGGATCATAGAAAAGAATTTAAATCCTGAGAACTTTGGTTTTTATATAAAAGCCTTTGAGTATGGTATGCCTCCGCACGCTGGCTGGGCTATAGGAGCAGAGAGGCTCGTGAGCGTGCTTACAGGTGTGGAAAATGTGAAGGAGTGCACACTCTTCCCAAGGGACAGAAAGAGGGTAGTTCCATAGGTGATGAAGATGAGAGAAAAAGCTCGGATATCCTTCCTTGTTGCGGCCGCGGTTGCTCTTCTATGCTTTCTAGGGTTACTTTTCTACCTATCAAATGTAGAGATAGAGACAACCATGCCGGAGGAAGAGGTTATAGATATGAAACCAGTGACAGAGGCCTTTATCTATGAGGATGGCCGCATGTGGATCCGGGAGAACAGAGTTCTGGAGGATAATATTGTAAACCTGCCTGAAGACATAGAACCAGGATCTCTGAGAATAGAGCACCCTGAGATCAGCGGGATAAGAATGATCCTGCCAGAGGAAAAAGACCTTATGTACACCATAGAAACGGAGGATGAGACCTATAACGGAAAATATCTGGGGGAGCGTGGAGGCTTTATGGCGATAGAGAAAGATGGAAAAACAGTAGCTATAAATAAGGATAAGGTAAAGAGCTGGAGCTACACGCCGCAACCAGAAAATATCAACGCTCTGGAGCTCTTTTATGATGGCTCTATGCCCACAAACATTACCCTATCATACATAGTTGATGGTGCAGAGTTTGGTATACGATATGTAATGGAGGGAGAGCACATAGAAGCGATGGCGGACATAAAGAGCCCTGTGAGCTTGAAGAATGCGAAGTTAACCTTACGCACAGGCATGCCCTTCGGGGGAGCGTTATATAAAGAGGCCTCTAGATCTGTAGCCGTACCTATGCCCCCCAGCGCAGCCAGAGAGTTTGAGTTCTACTCCTTTATCCTGGAGAACGTAACCATAGATAGCCCGCTCTCTTTAGAGCTGTTTGATGGCACGATAAAAGCAGAAAGCTACTATTACTGGGGCGATAGCGCTGTAGAGAGAAGAGTAAGGATCAATAACACCTTCAAAAATCCTTTGCCTACTGGAATTATATACTACTATGATAACTCAACATGGGTAGGAACAACATCCATGCCATACACGGCAGAGGGGGAGGAAAGCACAATAGCTGTAGGCTACTCACAGGACATAAAGGTTGAGAAGAACCTGACAGACGTGCAGATAGACAAAGAAAAGAAGATCTATGAGTATACTATAAGCGTAAAGAACCCTGGAAGCTCTGTATCTAACATAACAATAGAGCAAACTCTGCCAAAGGATGCAACCCTGGTGAGCACAAATCCGAAGGCTGAAACGATGGGTAACAGGATAAAATGGGAAACGATGTTGAAACCGAAGGAGACAAAAACCCTTGTCTATAGATACAGGATCATTCCTTTACCCTAGGGTAATTCTTCAGTCTTCCTCTGTTTCTAACGCTATGATGGTAATAGCCATACATATAGAGCCATAAATAGGGCAGGAGTTTCTTCATTCTTCTGGCTGATGTATACACTATCTGATTCCTGTCGTATTTTGCCCTTATGTTATTCTTGCTTATGCGAAGAGAAAAATCATAATCCTCAAGCAAGGATATATCCTCATGCTTCACTTTAAGGTAGACCTCCCCTTTGAGCCCCATGTTCGGCCCGAGGATATTGTAAAAGCCAAAGAATCTACCAAAGGTGCTCATCCTTCTCCAGAACTGAACCATCGTTGCTCCAAAGTTGTTCTCATAAAAATACACAGGCCCATAGGAAAGATCATATCTCTCAAGGTTCTTTGCTATTCTCATAAGCCAGTTGCAGTCCGCTATGCTATCGGCGTCTGTAAAAGCAAGAATGTCGCCCATAGAAACTTCCGCTCCCTCTCTCCTGGCACCTCCTATCGTTGAGCTCTTCTGCTCTATTACTCTTGCATACCTGCTAGCAATTTCTACTGTCCTGTCATCTGAACCACCATCAACAACTATAAGCTCAAAGTCTTCATATGTCTGGTTTTTTAGAGAAAGTAAACAGGCTTCTATGTTTTTTTCTTCATTCAGAGCTGGTATCACTACACTTATCACAGTTAAAAATGTGTTTGTTAGTATATAACCTTTTTAACCTTAAGACCCTCTCAGACTTATGGAAAGGCACGAAATAGAATCAAAGCTTAAAGGGGAAAGTTTGGTCAGGAGAGGGCTGATAGAGGGCTATGGAAAAAGAGGGAGTGTAAGGATAGCGCCTGAGCTAAATGTGGTGAAGATAGGGGGCCATGGGCTGATAGACTATGGAGCACAGGTTGTAGAACCATTGATGGATGAGATAGGAAAGCTCTGCAAAAAGCACAAACTCCTCATAGTAACTGGAGGTGGGGTTAGAGTAAGACACATCCTAGATATAGGCATTGATCTTAACTTACCCACAGGGGTTCTTGCAGAGCTTGCTGGCAAGATAAGCGAGCAGAATGCTATAATGATCTCTGTTCTGCTCTCTGCTTATGGCGGAACAAGGATCCAAACCTCAGATCTGCTGGACATTCCGACGATGATGAAGCTGGGCCTTCTGCCTGTTACTCACGGCACACCCCCGTATGGACTCTATGAATATCCTGCGGAGATCATACCGATGCACCGCACCGACACAGGGGCCTTTCTCATAGCTGAGGTTCTCGGTGCTAGGAGCTGTATTCTGCTGAAGAACGTAGATGGGCTTTATACAGAAAACCCGTTTAAAAACCCTGAAGCTGAGATTATAAAAGAGATAAAAGCAGAAGAGCTCCTCTCCATGAACATGGAGGACATGGTTCTTGAGAGAAAAGCTATAGAGATGCTTAGCGGAGCAAAAAATATCAGAGAAATAAGAATAATTAACGGGCATAAAAGAGGCTACCTTGAGAGAGCTTTAGAAGGAGAGAATGCTGGCACCGTCATAAGAGCATCATAGCCCTCTCCATCAGAGCATGAAGCAGCTCTTCACCAAGGATCTCCTCAGCTCCCTTCTCTTTCAGAATTTCCAAAAGCTTCCTGCTACCTTCATTTGTCGTAAAGATCCCTTCTCTCTCTATCCTTTTTATGAGCTTTTTTTCTTCCATAATGGAGAAAAAAGGTAGAGCGTAGTAGTTCGGAACCCCGAAACGCTCTGCAAGCCTTCTGGTTGTAGGCAGCTTTATCATGATGCTGTCTTTTCTAAACACCACAGCTATCCTGCCCTCCTCTACAAGGATCTCGGCAGAAGCTTCAAATATACCATCTTCACTCAGGTTCAAGATATATTACCTCTGCCCCAGCATCCTTTGCTATTCTCTCTATCTCGTCCCTTCTGAAGTGCGGAGCTGATATCTGCAACCCAGAGCCCGTTACAGCAACGACCCTGTATCTGGGTTGCTTCTCGCCCGCCTTCACTCTTTCTCTTACGTATATCTTTGTCATCAAACAACTGTATAACAGTTGTTATATTTATAACTTTTGTGCTGAAGGTTTTTGGACAGAATTCATACATTTCCAGGTATGATCCCATAGGTGCGCCCATGCCCGAAAGAGCTGCTCTTTTCTCAAAGATTACCTCAATTTCGCCCTTTTTTGCGCATAAAACTTGTATAGGAACCCTTAACAGAGAAAGACACCATCCGGGAGATAAAATCATGTTGAATTAACGTTTTGAACTTCAGAAAGCCTTTACCCTGCTATTTCATTTCTCACTGTATAGTGCGGATAAATCAGCTCAGCAAGCTGCTTTATGCATCTCTTGCTTCTGAGGCAAAAGAGCTCAGCTAAAGAATAAGAGCATTTTTGCTCAAAACGCAAAAGTTCAGTACTTAAAATAATTCCAGATCGCCCATTCAAAAATCTAAAGCGTCCTGGATCCTTGTCATCTCTATCCTTGTTGTTCTCTTTCCTATAACAACACCTTTCGAATTGCATACCAGCCCGCAACCAACAAAAGGCATGCCGTGATTTACTGTGCCCCAGCTCCCTTTAACGCCAAACAGCTCTTCTATCATCTTTACCTTTTCATCGCTAAGATCCGGATGGCAAAGCACCCCTTTATTTGTCAGTGCGAATACCATGCCAACGTTCCGAAAGCCTATATCTTCTCTAACCACTTCAACACCAAAGATATCCTCCATGTCTTTGAGCTTTGGAATCTTAGGATGCACCAGCGCTCGCTTATCGTTCACCAGTATTATATTTCCCGCAGCGTTCATGTTTGGAGCAGTATAACCGATGTTCAAGCCCAGCCCCTCGAGTTTTTTCTTTTCTTTCTCATTTATAAAGTTATTGACCATCATTCCATTTGAATTCATGGCGAGCATTGAGCCTGTTATATTGACATATGCTATTGTCGTCTTTATAGCCTCTATGCCCAGGTTCTTTTCTACCTCTTTTATGGTTGCATCCGGAACATTGGATCCAAAAACACCGTATTTATCGCATATCCTTCCATAGATACCTATGAAATCGCTTCCATCGAAATCAAGCTGCAGCATCATTCTTCCAGCGGAACTACCTCCACAAGGCCATCCTCGAACTTTGTTGCCTTAACTTTTATCCTGGATGGCGGATTTTCAGCACCCCTTGCCCATATGATCTCATTTATCCTGTTATCTATCCAGACAGAATCTGACTTCATGTGCCTCTCTATGAAGTGCTCTACCTCTTTTATAGCTCTCCTGGCTCTTTGCTTCTTTGGTATATTCTTAAAATCTATCGGAATAGTATAAACACGCTCAAGTATTCCTCTCTCCGCTTCGTCCATATTCCATCTCCCAGCTATATTTTAAGCTTTCTCCTTCTCCAGTTCCTCTGCTTGGTGTTGAACATGAGCTTCCTTTCAGTCCTCATTATAGCCCATGCAGGAACCCTGCGATTGCTGTTCTTTGCTTTCATTAATCTTCTCTTAAGTCCCGTTGTCTTATTTCTGCTCATTTCTCTATCCTCCTTATCTTTATATCCTTATCCTGCTGTAACTGCGCAAGTATTTTTTTAAGCATGGCATCATCAACCTGCGATCTAAGTCTGCCACTCTGTGCAAGATATATGAGCTGCTCCTCTATCTGTTGAGCAAACTCTGGCTTCACAAGCTTTACCCTGGAGAGCCTCTCCCTTGCTTCCGGGGTCATTATCCTTCTCAGGATCTCTTTTCTCTCCCCCTGCTCTTTTTCTTCCCTCTCTTCCTCCACGCCAGGCTGCTGTTGTAGGAGCTCCTGCATTCTCTTTTTTCTTAGCTTTTCAAGTTCTTCGTCCGTTTAACTCACCTCTCTGCTCTCTACTCTAAGCTCATAGGCAACAGAGTCTAGAAGAGCCCTTCCCTTCGGTGTCAAAGCTCTTCCTTCTTTCTCTACTTTTGAGACGACACCAGCGCTTTCAAGCTGTTGCAAAATCTCTCTTATAATAGCCCCGCTTCCTTTGGTGGCTTTTTGAGGTCTGCACCCTCTTCTCTTGGCTCCACCATACTCTGCTCTTAACCTTTCAACTCCCAGAGGGCCTTTAATGTAAAGCTTCCTCAACACCGCTGCAGATCTGATATACCACCAATCTTTCCGCGCTGGCAATTTTTCTTTTTGCGCTCCTGTTTTCACGTATCCTGCCCACTCTGGGGGCTTTATATTCTCATTCTCATCGCTCCTAAGCTTCTCAGCCAACCTCTCGATCAGGAGGTCTGCACCAACATCAAACGGCGTAGTCATAGTATCTCTGATGTGAATGTTAATAAGAATATATATTTATTTTCATGCAATTATAGGGAATATGATCCTCAGCGATCTTGGTATAACAGAAGCTATAAAAAAAGGCGAGCTTAAGATAGATCCATTTGATAGAGAAGCTCTCACACCAAATGGCTATGATCTAAGCATAAATGAGATGAGAGGCTTTCCAGAACCCAAAAGCTTTTTTCTTGTGTCAACAACGGAGTTCATAGAGCTCTCCGGGAATATTTGCGCACAGTTGTGGGTGAGGAGCAGCTTTGCCAGAAGAGGGATCTTCTGCTCTTTCGGTAAGGTCGATGCAGGATTTGAGGGCACCCTGACCATAGGATGTTTCAACGCAGGTGATGAGAGAATCGAGCTGAAAAAAGGAGAAAGGTTTGTACAGATAGTTTTTGAGAGGATGCTGAGCCCTGCTGAAAAAAAGTACACTGGGAGATATAGAGGGCAGAGGGGTATAAAAGTGGAATGATAGGATGGATAAGAAAACTTTTTCTATGGTTATGCTCATTCTCCAGAAGGGCGCGTGGCCTAGCTTGGATAAGGCACCGGCCTCCTAAGCCGGGAGTCGGGGGTTCAAAATGAAGGATTTCATCCTTTCAAAACCTGCATGAAAATCCCCCCGCGTCCGCTTTGATAGAAACATTTATTTAATATGTTTACAAATATGCCATAATGGCAAAGGTGAAGAAAGATCTCGCTAATGTTCTGCTGTATTCTCTAACCTCTTCAATCTCGGATCTGTTTGGAGTCTCAACACCAGCAATAGTAAGGCGTATAGGGGGTACACTGTTAAAAAGGGCTGAAGCTAGAAAGTGGATACCCAAAGATCTTAAAGATCCTGTTGTCTCTCTCAGCGAACTTCTTCATCATTATGAAGAGGAAGGATACTGCAATAAGATAATTGTGGAGAGAAAAAATAGTGAAATTTATATAAAGAGCTATAACATATTTGATTATGAAAGGATAGAAAAGCTCGTACGCAGCAATAAACATCCATGCACCTTCCTTTCAGCTGTCGCAATGGCTTTTCTAAATGACTACTTCAACATGAGCGTTGCTGTCAACAGACTCAGTTTCAGGCTCCTCCCGGAGCAGGAAGGAAGTGAAGAGGTGTTGGATCTGGTAACGGTAGGTGGTTAAAATGGCAGAAACAAAACAGGAAATGCTAAACGAGGTGCTTCAGGACCTTGATAGGCTGACGGGAATAGAAGGGAGTGCGATAGTCTCTAGAGACGGGCTTATCATAATATCGCACCTTCCAACAAGGGTTGGTAAGGAAGCTTTTTCGGCTATGAGCGCTACGATGCTCGGCGCAGCCGAAACAGCAATGATGGAGCTGGCCAGGGATCCTCCTGAGAGGGTTCTTGTGGAGACAAAGACAACCCGCATGATTATAACGGGCGCCAGTGCCGATACTCTGCTGGTTATCCTCTGCAGATACAATGTCAACCTGGGCATGCTCTTTATACAGGCAGAGAAGGCTGTGAACAGAATAAAGGAGATACTGGGGTGAAAGTATGCTATACAAAAGCGAAAAGGCTGAAGACCTGCTCAAAGAGTGGAAAGAAAAACTGAAGTTCAATGAAGGATTGGAGATAGACTCAACCTCGGTCATCCTGGTTAAGAGTGACCTCTTCTTCTCCCTCTATGAGAGGATCACAAGGATAGTAGGAGCTCCTGCAGCAACACTTCTCTACTTCGTGGGGGAGGACTATGGAAAAAGTGTTTACAGAGATTTTGCGGGAGAGGCTGGGGAAGAAGCTCTAAAAAAGCTGTGCGAATTCACAAAAGCCACGGGGATAGGTGATGTTGAGATAGAAATAGAGGAAAACAGTAAGGAGATCTACATCACAGCGAGCAAAGGCTTTCCTATAGGAAAGAGGGCAAAAGGAAGGGCAGCGGACTCTTATTTTGCAGGTTACTTTGCTGGCTTTTTCTCCGAGCTCTACAACAAAAAATATGAGAGTACGGAGGAGGAATGCTTAGCAAAGGGAGACGATAGATGCAGGATAGTTCTGAAAGAGAAGGGGGAATAGAAAAATGGTTAATACTAACATAGTGGTGCTGGATGAGATGCTGGGTTCCATACCCGGGGGTAGCACTGTTCTTTTTCTCACAGAACCCACCGTCGAAGGTGATCCCTTTGTGTACCAGGCATTTTATGAGAATATCTCTGCAGGGAAGGAGGGGGTTATTGTAGCTCTTTCAAAACCCCCGCAGTATCTATTGAGGGAATTTGAGGAATATGGATGGAGTCTGGAGCGGTATAGAAGCAGGGTAGTTTTTGTTGACTGCTACTCCATGTTGATAGGCGCACCCTCCGATGCAGAGTTTATTGTCAAACACCCGAATGATATAAAAGAGATAATAGAGACCATAGAAAAGGCGCTGGATTCTGTAGAGGGGGGCATTCTTGCTATACCTGCTCTCTCAACACTTGTTGACTACTGTGGGGAGCAGAGCTTCGTTGAGAACCTTGAAAAGTTAAAAGAGACCTTTAAAAAAGCAACAACAACCTTTTTGTCTTTCATACTCTGGCCGTATGATGAAAAAACAATAGAGAAGATAAGGGATGTTGATTGTCTTATAAATATAAAGGGTATAGAGCAAAGAGTTGTTTTCGGAGAGTATTTTGAGGTAGCTAAGGCAAGATGGCTCGAGAACATAGAAAACAGATCCGTTATGTTCAAGGTCATAAAGCCCGGGGGTGTGAGAGTGTACATACCAAAGATCATAGTCACAGGACCCTTTCACTCTGGTAAATCAACGTTCATACATACCCTATCTACAAGGGCAGTATCCGTTGACAGGCTCGGGACAACCATTGCGCTGGACCATGGACACGTAGAGCATGCGGGTGTGAGCGCAGACATATTCGGAACCCCCGGACAAGAAAGGTTTGACCCTTTGCTAAGAACACTATCGCTGAATGCAATAGGCACAATAGTCATGGTTGACAGCGCAAGACCGGAGACATTCGATAGATCAAAGGCCATGTGGCAGGAGGTATGGAAGACCGGGATGCCCATAATATTCCTGGCAAACAAACAGGATGAGCCGGGAGCTTTGCCGCCTGAAGAAATAAAGGAGAGGATGAGGCTGCCGGAGGAGATACCAATACTTCCGTGTGTTGCAAAGGATAAAGAACATGTGCTTAAAGCATTTGAGACCCTGGTTGATTTAATACTGCATAGAAAGGAGGAAGAAAAATGAGCGATAGAAAACTTGTTACGGGTATAGAAGGGCTGGATACTCTCCTTATGGGCGGCATTCCTGCCAGATCTGCTTTTCTGGTGTATGGACCACCATTCATAGGGAAAGAGCAGTTTGTAAAAAACTTTTCTGTTGAGTGTTTGAGACATGGAATACCCACAATATTCATAACAACAGATGCCCCTGCCACCCAGCTGAGAGATGAGTTAACCAGTCTGGATTCAAAATATCAAACATATGAAACAAATGGACTTGTCAGATACATGGATGTCTATTCCATGAGCATAGGGGTAACAGAGAAGGACAAATACATAGAGTATGTACCTAGCCCTATGGATCTTGCTGCTATCAACCTGGCGCTAAACAAAGCACAGCAGATGGTCATGGGAAAGCATATGCATCACCTCATAGTCCTTGACTCTCTCACTACCCTTATAACGAACACCAATGCCCCTACGGTCTTCAGGTTCGTTCAGATCATGAAAGGTAGAGCAAAGAGCGCAGGAGCAACAACAATGTTTGTGATGGGCGCGGGGGTGCATCCCGAATCTGAGGTTCAGTTATTCAAAGGGATAATGGATGGAGTCTTAGAGTTTAAAGAAGAGACTAGAGAGTCAAAGTTATATCTGAGGCTTCAGGGCTTTGGAGGGACAAAATCCAGAAACTGGGTCGAATACCGGCTTGAGAAGAGCACTATCGATGTGACAGGAGCTTTTGAGATAGGGAGAATCAGGTGAGGGGGCTCGCTTTTTCTTTTTTCTTTTTTTTTATTCTCCTCATTCTCCCTCTGGCTAAGGCGCAGGTTGAAGAGGGCGAGGTATCTGCCAGGGCACCTGCGTCAGGAGAGCATTTTTCCATGAGGAAGTTTGTCCTTTTCCTCTGCGATCTTTTATTTCTAAATGAGCTGGCTGACTCAATAAATGAAGTGATAGAAGCTCTTACGCTGGGAGAGCTTTCGCTCATCCCTTTGCACATTGAAACTATTAGAGGGAGCATAAACAAATGCTTTGATCTGTCCTCTTTCTTTATAATCTCTGCTATGTGCGCATACATGTCAAACTACTTTTCATTCATGAGCAGACTCTCAGACCTTGCGCTACCGCTGCTCGCAAGGCTGCCTTTCTGCAATAGCCCCCTGCGCGATGCGCCCTTTACCTTTTTTGAGTGGGCAAATTCCAGCGCTGATAGGTTTATAGGTCTGCTGAAGATCTAACGGTTCATCAGTATCAAAACCCCACCTATGACCCCAAGTATCAGTCCTAAGAATAACCCTCCACCACCAAATAGAGATAGGATGGAGAAGAGAAGAACAATTACTCCCCCACCAACCCTGAAACCGCGATAGTAAGCTAAAGCTCCTCCCAGCAGGATAAGCAAGCCAGAAACAACACCAAAGATCCCCATACCAAGATACATTGAGGACATAAGATCCATGACCTCAGAGGTTTCCATACCAGAGCGCTCAGCAAGCTCCTGCAGTGTCCCCTGCATCTCTTCAGCTTCAAGCAGGGATGGATTGACCCCAAGGTACAAAACCATCACAGCGCTCAGAATTATAAGCATTCCTGCAATAACAGAGAGAATAAAGCCTATGCGGGGCTTCATTTTTGGAATCTCATACTCATATCCTTCATCCATAAACATAAGCTTGTTTTTAATATTTAAAAATTACTTATGCGTATACCAGCATAGAACTTCCATAGCTGTAGCCCATGTGGTGAGCTCAAGGTCTCCTATACGATAGCGCTCCAGATTATAATTTCTATAGAAATCCCCATGAGGAAAGCCTCCTATCACAGCAACCACATCCCCTATTCTCTTATGCTCAGAGAGCCCTGCGCCCTCAGGGTGCATCAGGATCTTCTCACCCTCCAGTTCTTTCAGAAGATCTTCTATGCTCTTATGCTCAATGCGGAGAAGCTCATTGTCAGCTTTGATCACCTTATCCTTAAAGAGCTTTTCAATAAGACCACAGAATCTGTTATAGTTTTTGGGAAGCCTCGTTTCAGGATTTACATATATAACCTCATCGTTCCTTGTGTGCACAAAAACCCTTAGCTCACCAAGATTATTCAGAAGACACTCCTGTAAAACCTGCAAAGTTATATGCACAATATCAGGTCTCCCTCTGCGTCCGGACCTGCAGATCTCAGCATTATGGTGATAACTGCTGTCCAGAAGGATCTCCTCAGCACTCTTTCCCCTCTTTTTTGCGGACTCTACGACGCACCTTTCGCTTAAAGCCTCTTCGGGCACTAGCTCGAGCTCTGCCTCCGCTATAACTATGGTGAGCATAGATAGAATACCCTTACAAAGATAAATTTGTATGGGCATTGTACAGGATAGGCTGGGACAAGATAGGAGAGGAGCAAAGGATAAGATAAAATAGAAGAAATACAATTCTGGGTATTACCATGAATTCGAAAACTAAGGAAATCATATCTCTCGTAGTGCTGTTTGGTGTTGCCCTCTTCCTCACATGCTTCTTCAACTGGTCAACAGGTATTTCTGGAGAGACCATGGGTGGAGGAACGGATCCGTGGTATCATCTAAGGGTTGTGGAATATATCTTAGAGAACGGAAGGAATCTGAGGTGGGATCCTCTGCTAAACTTCCCATCTGGCTGGCACAACCCCAGGCCCATAGGATTCACATTCACAGCAGCGCTGGTTGCAAAGCTTTTAGGTGGTGCAGAGAGCAGTGCGATCGCTGCACTCAATATACTGCCAGCGATCTTCGGGGCGCTCTGTGTCTTTCCGATTTACTTTATAGCTGAGAAAAAGAGCAAGAGAGAAGGGTTGTTTGCTGCACTATTTCTGGTGTTAACCGCCACACACATAAATACCTCTGCTGTAGGAAGTGCTGACTACGACTCTTTCAACCTTTTCTTTGCTCTTCTTACAATACTGTTCTATGTAATGGCAATAAAAGCCCTCAGTGTTCAGGAGAGCAGCGTAGACGAAAAGTTGCCGAGCTTAAAAGCCCTGCTTCAGGAAGAGAAGAGCGCAGTTAAATACGCGCTGATCTCCGGTATATTTCTTGCTATCCTTGCGATGTCCTGGGAGGGGTTTGTTTATGTGGATCTCATACTTTTCCTTTATTTGCTCGTAGTCCAGCTCATAGACCACATAAGGAAAAAATCATCTGTGAGGATATCGCTGGTAACAATAATTCCTTTCCTGGTCGGCCCATTATTATCAGCGCCGTACTACATGACAATAGCAAGACAGGATGCCTGGCTGATATCGGTTGTTGTGCTGCTTGCTGCACTCCTGGCTACGCTTATATTTCTAACCCTCCGCAAGACCCCCTGGACCCTTTTATTCCCGGGTGCTATAATCGTTCTGCTCGCCGGACTGGCGGTGCTTTATGTTTTGATGCCAGATATAGCAGAGCTTATAATAACAGGATGGGGCTATTTTGGGGGTAACCCCGTCTATAGAACAATAGCGGAAGCCCAGCCACCAGGCGTAGGTTACCTTGCTTATCTCCTGGGTCCTGCAACCTTCTTCACAGCATTTGTGGCACTTGGATTGGTGATGAGGGATGTGTGGAAAAAATGGGATCTATATTACATATTCCTTTGTGTGTGGTTTATACTGGCGACCTTTATGGCTGTAAGCGCCGCTCGCTTCATCTTTAATGCTGGCCCTATCTATGCTATAATGAATGGTATTCTGCTAGCATACATCCTGTCTTTTGCGAACTTTGGCGCTATAAAAAAGGACTTCAACAGGTTGAAGCGTACAGGCAGATTCTATGCCTTAAGGAAGAGTATAAGGATAAGACATGTGCTGTTAGCGCTCATAATAGCCTTCGTCCTATTCCTGCCCAATGTTCTTCTGGCTATAGATGCAGGAAGCTCCTATGAGTGGGAAAGTGAGAACAAAAACTGGTACTCTGATAGATTTATGGGCGCTCTAGGTGAGATTTTCATGAGTGAAGAAGAGCTTGAAGGCTATGGAGCTCTGGCGAATTTTGCCGAAAAATACAATGAGCCTTCAGCAATAGAGAAGAGGCCTGCTGTTGCAAGCTGGTGGGATTACGGGTTCTATAATATACAGATAGGAAAGCATCCAACTGCTGCGGATCCTTTCCAGAATGGCTATTTCTGGGCATCCCGCTTTTTCTTATCTCAGAATGAGACCCATGCTCTTCAGATGGTTGCTGCAAGGCTATTGAGCTACGAAGGACAGATGAGCAGAGCACAGGGCATAGAGTTTCTCAGAGCTACGGGCGTAGAAGAGCCTGAAGCGGCTTATGACGCTCTGATAAAATATGAGTACACGCCCCATATAAATGAGGAACAGGCTGTAGATCTTTTAGCACTGATAAAGGAGAGCACAGGAAGATCGATAGAGTATTTTGTGACAACATACAGAGAGTTTGAATTCGGGCAGATGCCCCCATATATAGTAATAATCCCAAATGTAGTAGGTGCTATTGTGAGACTTTCGGGCTTCAACGAGAGTGATTTCATTAACGCGTTGTGGGCTATCCTCTATGGGCAGAGAGGTGCTGTAATACCACAGGAACAATGGATGAAAAGCTATCGCACTATCTCAGACCCTTCTGGTTCTTTTACAGTTCTAAATGAGGAAGAGGCGCTCAGATACGTGAGAGAGAATAGAGAAGAAGGATATGTAACACAGCACATAATGACAACAATGACCGATAAGCTTGTGAATTCAACAATCTACAGGCTCCATATAGGGTTACCGCCTCAGGAGATGCCAGGGCTTGATGGCGAGTACTTAATATACCAAGGCAGAGCTCCTGCATATGGAATGAAGCACTTCAAAACTATCATCTCTGATAACGATTACGTAACAGTAGCGAGGTATTATCCTGGGGCCATCATCGAGGGAAAGGTTTATGATTACAACGGCCTACCACTGTCCGGCATCACGGTAGGGATAAGGGACGAAAATGGGGTGATGCATGATTCTACCAGTACTGAAGGTGATGGGAGCTTTACCTTAGTAGCTCCTGAAGGAGATCTTAAGATAGCAGTGACACAGAACGGTGGTGCAATAGCTGAGAGTGAAGTGAATGTTAGTTTTGAGCAGGCAATGGATCGCGCCAGAATAGAGATGGATGTGCACACGGAGGCAAAAGAGTTTAAGGGAACGCTAAAGAGCACAGCTTTCATGGATGCGAATAACAACACCGTTTTTGATGATGGAGAAGAGGCAAAAAATGCTACTGCGCTTGTATACTCCACACCGCAGCAGATGTCAGCAACAGCAACAACAGATGAGAGTGGCAGGTTTACCCTATCCTTAGATGTTGGAACCTACACGATAAATGTGATAAGCGGGGATTATATGGGGCAGGGCTCTGTAGTGATAGATGCTGGGAAAACGAGTGAACTGGAGATACCTATGGTGTATTACCCAGGGCTATCTCAACAGCTACAATCGCAGATCCCAAACCTGGCAGGGATGACGGGGGGATTGCCGTCGAACCAGACACAACAGCCTATCTAAAGGGCATTGTATTTAAGGTAGAAAGAAGATTGGGAGCATGAATTTAAGAACAGCAGCGTTAGGGCTAGCATTGATAATTACGATTGCGATAATAGCTGCGATTCCGCACTCAGTCTCTATAGAACAACCAAAAAAATTTGATAGGAATATAAATGGCATAATGGACACGACCGCCAACATGGAGATCTACGAACCTGCAGGCTTTATAGATAAGCTTCTTGGCAGATCAGATGCCGAAAAGACTATGGATGAGATAGAAGAGAGGTGGAGAGAAATAGAGTCTATTATGTCTGTATACGATAAAAATTCAGAGGCTTATAAACTTAATAAATACAAATACATAGAAAATGCTTCTGATGAACTTCTATACGTTCTGGAGCAGTCTCTCTACTACTACAACATAACTGGAGGCGCATTTGACATAACCATAAAACCTATCCTGGAGCTCTGGAGCTCGGGGCTATGGGAGAAGAGCATTGAGGAGCAGAAAGAAGCTGTAGAAAGGGCAATGCAGTTTGTTGGCGCTGATAAGGTAATCATAAAAGGAAGAAGCATCTATCTGCAAGAAGGGATGGAGGTGGATTTCGGGGGCATAGGAAAGGGCTATGCGCTGGATGAGGCTGTAAATATATTGAGAGAGCACAACATTGAGAGCGCCCTTATAAGGCTCGGTGGGCAGGAGTACTGCCTTGGCACGAACCCGAAAAGAAATAGCCCATGGCGCATAGGTCTCACAAACCCGGAAAACACTTCGCAATCCATCACAACATTTGAGATCACAAATGCTTCGATAAGCACCTCAGGCAACTATGAGCGCTACTTTAATCCTGACAAGAGCGTACACCACATAATGGATCCAAGAACAGGATTCTCAGCAAGCCCCTGCATAAGCGTAACGATAATCGCTGAAAATGCTACGGCTGCGGACGCTCTATCAACCAGCGTTTTTGTTTTGGGGCCAGAGGAGGGCATGAAGCTTGTGGAATCTTTAAGCAACGTAGAAGCTTTGATAATTGATAACAACAGAGAGATATACAGATCCTCCGGTATTGATAGATATGGGATTCTCTGAAGTTTTAGAAAAAGAGCCTGAGCAGGCAAAAAACGCAATGGAGCTATGTAAAAGAGTGCAGGGGGGCTTTAATAATATTCTCATTTCTGGTTTAGGTGGATCCGGGGTTGTCGGCTCAATAGTGCAGGAGTTCCTTTACGATAAGATTGATAAGCCAATAACGGTAAGCAAGAGCGCTCTCATGCCGAAATTCTGTGATGAAAAGACCCTGCATCTGGTCATAAGCTACTCCGGCAACACCAGGGAAACCCTGGAGGCCTTTGAGCGTAGCAGAGGAAGAAAGATCTGCATAACCAGCGGGGGAGCTTTAGCGGAAAGAGGCAAAGAAGTGATAAGGGTGCCCCAGGGCTTTTTACCCAGACAAGCACTATTTTGCATGCTTGTTCCTGCTCTAGGTCTCTTTTATGATCTACCAGCAGAGCTACCACAATGGCTTGAAGAGGTAAAAGAAAAGAGAGGGGAGGCAAAACTCATGGCAAAGAGGATAGGGGAGAGGATTCCTTTGGTATATGGCGCATATCCGTTTGCCTCTTTAGCGCTTCGCTTCAAGCAGCAGATCAACGAGAACTGCAAAGCGAGAGCTTTCTGCAACTACTTTCCTGAGCTCAACCACAATGAAATAGAATCATTCCACAACAACTTCAGAGATTACATCGTTATATCGATAGATGGATGCGAAGAGGCTATGGACATAATGGGAGAGAGATGCGATGTGCTGAAGATGGAGCTTTATGGAAAAAGCGATCTGGAAAAGCTATTCAAAGCCCTCTATTTCATAGACTTCACCACCTATTATTTAGCGGAGCTGCGGGGCGTTGATCCAGCAGCGATGCCGAACATAAACAAACTGAAAGAAAGGGCTAAAAGATAGATCCCCTATACTGCGTCAGAGTTATGGGGGGTCAGCGCCGCACATTTATGTTTGTGATCTCTGCTCAATTATCCACCAACGTCCGTTAATGAAAAGCCATTCGGAGCTTTAAAATCCAGGCTATGCTGAAATTTAGAACATATGTAGATAAGACTTCATACCTGTTTTAACTTTGGGGATCTTTCCGGGAGTTTTTACCTCTGAACTATCAAGAGCCTCTCTCCCAGGATCCAAAGCCCCAACTCTATAAGGAATATGATCTATTCCCGCACAGGGCTTTGTTGGTCAAAAGATCTCTGTGACATCGCGTGCCAGGATAGCTAAGGACATACACTCTAGGCATCATGTCTCGCTGGTGCTCGGGGTGTTAAAGTCTCTATGTGCATCAAGCCAATAGCACTTGGCATCAATTCCTGCAACAATGCCTGGAGAAACTATACAGTCACCTCCCAGAACTATTGCTACTATGAGGAATATTTCTTCTAACAGCTCTGGCGATAGCTTTATTCACCGTATCGACCCTGCTATACGAGCTTTGCCTTGTCCTTATATCTTATTCAAGCTAAATGCTCTGCATAACGCAGCAAAAGATATAGAAGAGCGATAATAGCCTTTATGGTACCTTTTTACTCTCTATCTCCTCAATGCCAAAATCATGCAGGATCTTTCTTATATCATAGAGATCAAAGTTCTTTTTAACAGCCTTTTTGTCCATGTACGCATACCTCACATCCTCTTTTTCTAATATAATCTCTATGGCTCTTCTGCAGTTATTCATATGATAGTTTGGCACCATATGCCCGAAGGATATTGACTTTCTCGATGCCAGAGCTGTTGGAGCTGGCATATAATGCCCCCCGCCTATCGCTATCGCTTCCATGCGCTCCCTGCGCTCTGATAGAAGAGCTCTCAGCAGGGATCCTGCAACAGCCTTTGCTTTTTCTTTATCATTCCATGCCTCTTCATCGCTTCCTATTTCCGCAAAAAATGTAGGGCTCTCCAGATAAGGGCCATGGTGGGTGCATTCGAAGGACGCTCTGAAGCCTGTAGCAAGCATGTTGCGCAGCGTATTTGTCATATAATAAGGCTCTGATTGCACAACACAAAAATCCTTGCCTCCCAGAGAAGCTTTATCATAATTTCCCACAGGATGGACAGTTATTGTCTCTATGGCTCGCTCGCTGCTGTGCTTTGATATGAAGACAACAAGCTCTGGCTTAATGCCACTGAGCTCCTCAAACTCCTTATCAACATTATCATGGTAGATGTGCATATCCTTTATATCCATGAGAGCCACGCTCTCTGTATCTTTATGCACAAAATAGCCATCGCTCTCCTCGAAATCTTTCAGGAGCTCTCTCCTTATGTTCATGCTTGCCTCATCAACAGCACTGGCTATTATCAATTTCATTTATTTTTCCTCCTTTTGTTTTGTTTTTTTATAGCTTTTTTCATATCTATCTTCCCCTCAGCAACCTCTTTTGCTAATTCTTTAGAGATCGTTATCCCGGAGATGCTCCTGCTCTCGTTCTGTATCTCCTTCAGCTCACCTTCTTCAAACTCTTGCCTGATCTCTTCTTTTATAACTGTACCATTCAGAAATGCTATCTTTTTTGCTGACTCCATGTGCATCCCACTTGTTCTCCTTTCATCCACAATCTCTATCCTCAGAGGGAGCAGCCTGTTTATTATTCTATTTCTATAAACTTTTGCCCCATCACCTATCCTTATAACGCACGATTCATGCTCATACATCTCTGTTATTTTCTTTACAAATGCAGCAGCCTTCTCAGGGCTCTCTGCTATGCAACTGTAGATCTCCCTTTCATCCCCGAAAACAGCTATCCCTGGTCTTGGTCCAGGATCGATGCCTATAACTATCTCTCTAAATCTCCCGCTATAAGCTCGAAGACACCCCCTTATGGCTCTTTTAACATTCCTGCCAACGGATATACCTTTACCCTGATCATCTGTTAGAACTATCGCAATGTCTGCGCTGGGAACTCTGTTGAGATTTATGAATGGAATGTTCAAAGCCTCAAGCTCCTTAGCTATCTTTTTATACGTGCGCTCATCCTTGACTCTTATACCAACGACCTTCATATTCCTGCAGTAGCCCAGCTCATGACGACATCACTGATAACCCAGGAGATGGCTAAAAGCCATGCTATCCCTACCACGTCAACAAACATTGTGGCATCCCTGCCACTCTCAGAATCCTTTATCACAAATGCACCAGCTATGGAATATGCAACTATGATTATTATTGATGCTATGGGCTTCATTATGTAGGGAAGGGGTGCTGTAGCGGTGAACATGCTCCCCAGGTACTCGGTTGAAAATGTAGATGCAGAGACCATGCCATAAAGATCCTGCATCATAAAAATAACGCTGAATGCTATGGAAAAAACTATGCCTACGCTAACACCAACACCATAGACAACCCATCTATAACCTGCGGCTGACTGGAAGCGCTTCTTTCTCATGCCCAGGATACTCAGGAAATTGTTATTTATTGTTATAGCTCCCTTAGCTATATCACTTCCCGCATCTATTGAGGAAGCAAACATGTGTGTGAATTCGTATATGAGGTAGCTACCACTCTCTCTGCCGAAGGTATGCCACGGATCTTCGGTAGCTTTTATCTTGGTTTTCAGCCTTTTATTCAAATTGCTTATCATCTCACTCAGATTCCCGAACTCGTGGGTGCTCAGCCTTTCTATAGAACCCTCTATCTTCTTAACAACCCCTGCGGTGCTTCCTACAGCCCTTATGAATGTTGGATAGTTTTCATCCCTGTTGTTTACCTTTGCCTGCTCCTTTCTCGCATAATAACCACAGAAAATGGGTGGCGTTAGTGCTGCGGCAACATCAATCTGTAGGGGGATAAAAGGTAAGAGGTAGGCAAAGATGAAAAAAACCACAAAGCAAAAAGGAATTGATATCGCAGAGTAAAGCTTTATCCTTCTATCAACCTCTGTCTTTTTCCGGTTTTGTACCCATATGGGATCCGCTGGCAGAATTAGCCTCACCCCAAAAACAAGACACAGGATGGTTACCAGGAAGAGGATTATTGATAGCATTACATACATAGTTATCGGAGCTGCCTGAATGAATGGAAGGATACACAGCATTATGAGCATAAATAGTATGGAAGATATCGCACTTATGTAAACCTCTTTTGTGAGATCTAGCGTGTTTATAGAGCCAGCATACGCTATCTCATAGATTTGAAAAGCTGACCGCTGCTCGTTATTCAGAAATGTGGAGAACCGCTCCCCTGCATCTGCTGAGTTAGCGAGCCTGTCAAAAAAGTCAGCCATAGTCTGGCTTGTGGTCCTTTTTGCCTGAATCCTGCAGGCATCAGCAAAGCTTATATTTAAATTCTTTGTAAGCTCATTTACCCTCATGAACTCTTCAACAGCAGGCCCATATTCTTTTCTCTCTATTATTTCGTCTATTATCTGGTCCCTGTTCATGGGGGAGGTAGAGAGCGTAGCTAAGTGGGTTATAATTAAGGGCATGAGATTGTTTATCTGATTGTTTCTCACATACGCGTTCATGAATGGATAAAGGGCAACAAAGAGTGTGCATACTGCTGCTAGGATTATGAAAAGTACAGAATAGACAAGACCATAACCGAGAAACATAACATAAAAAGCAAGAAGGAATGTAACCAGAGCAACAGGCAGAGTGTAGAGAAGGTTATAACTGAAAGAATCTTTCTTCATAACCTTGTATGCATTTGCGCCATTCATTTCAACGCACCTGCGCTCTTATCTCGACTGGCAGAGCTTTGTCACCCTCTCTACGATAATCATTCATTAGCTGTGTAACCCTCCTGTAGCTCACTATATTGGCATCAGCAAGCAACTGAAGTATCTTTGCCCTCTTTTCAAGCAAAGCATATACCTCTCTAGGATCCTCTATTCCGTAACGTGGGGCTATCTTTGTTTCAAGCACAGCGGAATTGAAGAGCCCATCAAACCTGTGCTCATCTCTAGCAGGATCATAAGAAAATATCTTTCTTGTTACCACCCCCTGGCTCTCTCTGGAATAACCTATGACCTCTTCAACGCTTGTGACTCTCCTCTCAAGGACTCCCTTCACATAGACTATCTGCTGGAATATTGCTGCATTTAACAGGTCCATAAACTGTATAGGAACGTTGATGGGGCTCCCGCTAAGCCTCTGGATCATCTTTCTTACTGATGAAGCATGGAATGTTGATAGGACAGGGTGCCCTGTCTGCATTGCTTGAAAGGCTATAGCGCCCTCAGGTCCCCTGATCTCACCAACTATAACATAGTGTGGTCTTGAACGCAGAGCAGCCTTCAGGAGATCAAACATTGTCACATTGCCCTGCTCCTGCCCTGTATCCCTTGTTAACATCTGCTGCCATGTTTCATGCGGGATATGAAGCTCTGGCGTTTCTTCCACGCTATAGATCTTTGCATCAGATGGTATGAAAGGAATTATTGCATTGAGCGTCGTTGTCTTACCGCTTGCTGTTTCACCGCACATGAAGAGGCTCGTGTCATTTTCCAAACATAACCACACATAGGCAGCAACCTCTGCGCTTAAAGTTCCAAACTTTATGAGCTGGGTTACGCTTATTGCTTCCTCAGCGAACTTTCTTATGGTAAAACTGGAGCCCCTTATACTCACGTCCTTTGAGTAGACCACATTCAGTCGGGAGCCATCGGGCATGGCTGCATCGATTATAGGGTGCCCCTCAGAGACGGGGCTTCCTACCTTCTCCCCAAGCATCTTCAGATATTCATCGAGATCCTCCCAGCTTGTGAAGCTGATGTTCGTCTCCACCATCTGAAATATTTTGTGGTTGAGGTGTATTGGATCTAGACCTATGCAGTGTATATCCTCAATGTAGGGATCCTTCATCAGCGGCTGAAGCTTTCCGTGCTCCAGGGTATCCCTCTGGATGTAGTACTTTATCAGCTCATATTCCTCTTTGCTGACGTGTATACTACCTCTCTTAAAAAAGGATCTCTTTGCAGAAACAGCCTCATCATAGAGCCTCAGTATAATACTCCTTATATCCGTCTCCTTCTCAAAGTCCACCTCGGGCACCTTATCATAGATATAGCCCATTATCCTCTTCCTTTTGCTCTCAGCCTCTTCGCTCAGCTGGGGCTCTATTGCGGTATACCGGATCTCTTCGGATGAAGTATCTGTATGGATATGAATGAAAATGGGATCCCCCACCGGGTATATCATGTTCGGAGTTTTCAGGTATCTCATATCATAGGTCAATTGTTCATGGAACTCCGGTGTAACACCATACTGCTGCTCATATCTGCGTAGATACTCACCCAGATGGGGGTTTCTGCTTATAGCCTCGTTCAAAAGGTCTGCTGTTATCATGCTACCTCTGCGATCTCAACAACAGTTCCTGCATGTGGCTCTACCCTGAACATTGTTGTGCCAGTAATCCTTCTCTCAGGATTCAAAAACCTGTTAACCGTAAGCCTGTGAAGCACATCTCCCCCCTCAGCGATCACGGTCTCTACGGTTAGAAACACATCGCAGACCGCTTTGAAGGTTAAGAGTATTTCATCGGGCATCTCCGCGGGATCTACTGTCATGATCACACACCTGTTCTTTGTCTCTGCCAGCTTCTTGAAGAATGAGAGAACGTCCAAAGCCCTCTTTTTGCTCTCAAGATCCTGACCTATGAGTGAAGAAAGTGAATCTATGACAATTGTCTCATTTAAATATAGCGCTTTTGCTCTGGGGCCCAGGAGCTTGGTCAAAAATCCGCTTCTATCCGCAGCTCTGCCTATTATCGGATAAACAGGGATATACAGAAGCTTTCTGTGGTATATGTAACTCTCAACAGGGTAATCAAGGGAACCCATCTGCTCAATGAAACCTTTTGTTGTCAGCTCCGTTGATGTGTATGTAACAGAATGATCGTGCTTCAGAAAACCATAGGTAAACCTCTGGCATAGAATAGATTTGCCACTACCGAATGGCCCCATCATGAGAACGAGTGAGCCTTTTGGAAATCCTCCACCAAGCCTCTGCCCCATCCTGTCCCTATCAAGATCTATTTCGTACATTTTTACACCCTGAAGACCATCGAATTCATAACGCCATTTTCAGCCACCACTGTCACTCTGTGCTCTCCCTCTGGAAGCCTGGGGTGCTCTATCTCGAGGCAGAGCACGGAAGAAGGAGTCCATACCTCACCCTCAAGCATGTATTCCCTGCACTCCTTTACCTCTCCGTCTATCATCAGCACAGCATTTGTGCTCAGGGTAGTTTTACCCACGTTCTGCACATAAATAATCAATGGCTTTGATGGCGAGCCGCTCATGGAGAGGGGATCACTTATTATCTTTATCTTTGAGCTCATCGTATCATAAAGGGCCGAGCTTGTAGCTCCCATAGCACTATTCATCCTCTCTGTTGATAAAACAACCGCTCCTATCACAGATAGGGCTATGGATATGCCCACTATAAAGAAGATCATTTCGGTTATTGCTTCAGCCATACATTATTAATAATATCTTTCTTGTTTATTCGTTTTACCATTTTTACGATGTTTGATCTACCCGCTTATTTTTTTACTCTACTTTAGACTATATCGCACAGAGGCTGAGACTCCTCAACGTTTTCCCCCTCTTTGACATAGATCTTTTTAATTGCTCCTGTCTTAGGTGCATAGATCTCATTCTCCATTTTCATTGCCTCAAGGACAAACAGAACTTTGCCCTCTTCTACGTGCTCCCCCTCTCTTATTAATGTCTTCAATATCTTCCCTGCAATCGGCGCTGTAACGTTTCCCTCTGACGGCGCTTCTATGTGTGTGGTCGGCGCTTGCCTCTGCGCCTCTCTTACTTCAGTTTCTCCTTCCGTTACCTTCGTTACGCTCTGCGCTCCTTCTTCTGCAACCTCAACAACGTACTCTTTTCCATCCACTTTAACTCTGAATTTTCGCACTCTATCACCACCTTTTTCTCAGCTCTTACAGGGGTACGTTCCCATGCTTCTTTTTTGGCAAACTATCCCTTTTGTTCTCAAGAATGGTGAGATAGCTTTTCAATCTTTCCCTTGTTTCTCCTGGCTCTACAACCTCATCTATATACCCTCTCCCAGCAGCCACATATGGATTGGCAAATTTTTCTCTATACTCTGATATCAGCTCCTTTCTGCGCTTTTCTTTACCCTCTGCACCCTCTATCTCTTTTCTAAAGACTACGTTTACAGCCCCCTCAGGTCCCATAACGGCTATCTCCGCTGTGGGCCACGCAAGCACAGCATCAGCACCGAGCTCTTTATTGCACATGCCTATATAAGCGCCACCATATGCCTTTCTCATTATCACCGTCATCTTTGGCACGGTAGCCTCAGAATATGCAAAGAGCAGCTTTGCGCCATGCCTTATTATACCCCCATGCTCCTGCTTTACGCCAGGCAGATAACCAGGAACATCGACAAGGTTGAGCAACGGTATATTGAAAGAATCACAGAGCCTTATGAATCTTGCTGCCTTATCGCTCGCATCTATGTCCAGGCAACCAGCTAAAACCTTTGGCTGATTCGCTATTATACCTATCGTCTGGCCTGCTATTCTCCCAAAGCCAACAACAATGTTCTTTGCAAAATATTTCTGCACCTCCATAAAGCTTCCATGATCCACTATGGAGCTTATCACATCAAGAACATCATATGCTTTAGCAGGATCCGAAGGCATGCGTATTGTTTTTGAAGGCTCTGAATACTCATCGAGCAATGGAGGGAGCTCCATATTGTTTGAGGGTAAATAGCTCAAAAGATTCCTTATTATCCCTATGCACTCTCTATCATCCTTAGCTATGAAATGAGCATTACCACTCACAGAGTTGTGAACCATGGCATTGCCCAAAGCATCCTGAGTCACCTTCTCACCTGTGACGGATTCAATAACCTGGGGACCAGTTATGAACATGTGTGCTGTTTTGTCAACCATTATTATGAAGTCCGTTATCGCAGGGCTGTAGACAGCTCCCCCGGCACACGGTCCCATTATCGCAGTTATCTGGGGCACGACACCGCTTGCTCTGGTGTTCCTGAAGAATATGTGCCCATAACCAGAAAGAGCGTCGACGCCTTCCTGTATTCTTGCCCCCCCGGAATCATTTAACCCAATTATAGGGCAGCCTATCTTCATGGCAGTATCCATTATCTTGCATATCTTTCTTGCATGGGCCTCACCCAAAGAGCCACCCATGACTGTGAAATCCTGTGCATAGGCACCAGCAGCCCTGCCTTCAATTTTACCATAGCCCGTAACAACCCCATCACCAAGAAATCTGTTCTTCTCCATGCCAAAATCTGTGCATCTTGAGGTAACAAACATATCAGCTTCTTCAAAATCTTCGAAAAGGAGGTTTATCCTCTCCCTGGCTGTAAGCTTGCCTGAGGAGTGCTGCTTTTCAATCCTTTTTTCTCCTCCTCCTTCTCTTGCTTTCTCCCTCATCGCTCTGAGATCCATAAAGAAAAGAGAAGAAAGAGCATTTAAGCTTTCCTCACCTCAGGTCAAATCGATCCCTGGAGTAGCAACCAGCTCACAGTATCCATCACCTCTGGCTGCACACTTTTCCTCGTGTATTGAGCACTCTTCTCCAAGGAATCTACTGTAAATACCAGATATAACCCCAGGAAATAGGTGACATGAATTCTCATCGCTTATTCCCTTACGCACAACCATGCTCTCAACCTCAAATGAGTTGTATATCCTTGCTCTGGAGCTTTCAGCTCCTAGTTCGAATGTAAAAATCCCCCATCCAAAGTACCATGCCCCAGCCGCAGAGAGCTTCAGACAATCCTCTCTACCAAAACCAAGGGATTCATACCTTGCGTAGATCTCATCACCCCATCTTCTACCAATCCTGAAGAGTATGGTCTTTGATACAGGACCAAAAATTTCGTCTATTCCATAGAGGACATCAAAGGGGATGTAAGAAACGTCAAGAAGCACAAACCTTCTGTTGAGCCTTATTACCTTCCCATGCTCATCAGGGTATGGAAGCTCATTTACCAACTTTTTTATGATATCCTGAGATTCTCTAAACGCTTCCTTCTCCTCCTTCATAAGTGTATTCGGCCTTTTACTTAATAAATGTTGCTGAGCGGGCCTGAGGGGATTTTCACGCCTTTCCGCACAGCGTTCATAGGCTGTTTTGAACCCCCGGCAGGTCGGTTAAGAGCCGACTGCTCTACCTAGCTGAGCTACAGGCCCTCTAAAATGGAGAGGAGTTTTTACTAATAAGATTTTCTACTGTTTGCAGCTAACCTTATATCTTTCATAACCTTTTCATAGCAGATGATAGATGAAGAATATAAAAACATACTCGGGAGATTGTACTCTTACCATTTTCATGGGCTGAAGCCGGGGCTAGAGCGCACATCTCTGCTCTTAAAAGAGCTGGGTAACCCCCATCTAAATTATGATTATGCGCACATCGCGGGCACAAATGGAAAGGGATCAACAGCATATTATTGCGCAGAGATCCTGAAAACGACGGGGAAAAGAGTAGGTCTGTACACATCCCCACACCTGAGCGATTTCAGAGAGAGAATAGTTGTCAATGGAAGGATGGCTGAGAAAGATAGGATAGCATCAATACTGGGTGAACTTTTAAAGATTGCTGAGAAGAATTACTGCTCTTTTTTTGAGATAACCACAGCTCTGGCATTCGAATATTTCAAAGAAGAGAAGGTAGATGTGGCTGTCCTTGAGGTAGGAATGGGAGGCAGATGGGACGCTACAAACATCGTAGATTCCAAAAAGGCCATAATAACCAATGTTTCGCTGGAGCACACGCAGTATCTGGGAAACACTGTAGAAGCCATAGCACATGAGAAAGCAGGGATAATAAAAGAAGAGGCAAATGTTGTTACCTGCGCCGATAATAGTGCTCTAAGGGTCATTGAGAGTGTAGCAAATGAGAAAAAAGCAAAACTTAATGTGCTCAACAGAGATTTTAGATATGAGCCCATAGACATAAAGATAAACGGGAGCGATTTTATCTATATGGATGAAAGTTTTGAGCTCCCTCTGAAAACCCGGATGGCGGGAATAAAACAGATAGAGAATGCGTGCGCCGCTGTAAGGCTGCTGAGGGACTGCAATAAAGAAGCTATAAATAAAGGGATAGGGGGTGCTTTCGTTCCAGGGAGATTTGAGGTCATTGAACAGAAGGGAAATAGGATAATAGTAGATGGAGCTCACAACCCTGAGGCTGCCATATGCTTATCGGATAATCTGAAGAAATTTGGGATAAAGCCTGTGCTGATCCTTGGGGTGCTTAAGGATAAAAATTACGCTGAGATCTGCAGAGCGCTATGCCCTCTGTCTGAGATTGTTGTGGTGACAGAACCAAGGGCAGAAAGAAGGCTAGCAAAGGAGGATCTGGCAAGAGAAGCTGGCATTTATTCTAATGTAATCATAGCTGAGAGCTTGAAAGATGCAATAGAGATAGCAAAAAGCTTTGAAAGAGACATCTGTATAACGGGCTCTCTTTACCTTGCGGGCGAAGCAAGAGGGATCCTTGGTTTAACAGAGAGCAGTGAAGGATTCATGGGCGACTTTTGACTTTATATTGCCCAAATTGAGCTCTTATTGCCCCTGGAGACATCAGAGTATGGTGTGATAAAACACAATGTACCGTGTAAAATAGCACTTCTCGAGAAGTATGCAGAAATTCTATGCAGGGCATAAAAAATCTCTTTGAAACTTTCCAGGTTGCAGTCCTGAACCCCGCAGAGATCCCTTGGAAAGAACCTAGAGAGAAAGGTTTAAAATTATGACCCTGATATAATATAATGTTCTCATGGAAAGAGGTAGTAAATATGGCAGTCAAGATTGAGGATGATGGTAACAGGATCTACTTGATGGCGTCAAAAAGAGTGAATTCTCGGCTCAGAAGTCTCTTTGAGATGCTGGCTAAGGAAGAGATCAGACACAGAGAGATTTTTGAGCAGTTTGGAAAAAATTTAGAAAAAGGAGATTTTACATCCAATCAACTTCCAACGATTCCTTACTCGGGCGAAATTGTCCAGTTGAGTCTTTTTTCTGAAAAAAGTCCAATAATGAAAGCGATTGATTCCGCGGATATCGCAGAGATCCTTAATCATTGTATCGATTTTGAGATCATGACATACAATTTTTATAAGGTCTTGCTGGATTCGTCAACCGGAGGTGCAATCAAAATTATAAACAAAATTATGAACGAAGAAAAGAAACACGAGATAATGCTCAGGGAAGCGCTTGATGAACTGAAAAAAGATTGATAGTATCACATCTGGATAGCATACGCTTCGTAAAAAGCTGATCTGTCTTTTCATAGAAATTTATAAAAGTGATAAAACAGATGGTGTGCATGTACTCTTCAGAAGAGGTGATAGAGCTGGCAGTTAATGTTGAAACAAATGGGGAGAGATTTTACAGTGAATCTGCCAGGAGAGCCGAGGGGGATCTGAAAAAAATCTTTGAATTTCTGGCAAAGCAGGAGGATCTCCACAAACTGAAATTTGAATCCCTGAGAAAATACGCAAAGGATTTCATCCTGCCGCGGGATTGGGAAGAGATAGAGCCCTATCTGAATGTGATAGTGGAATCCACCTTCTTTATGGGCAACGAAAAATCCTTTAAAAGAGCCATGGGGGCTAAGGATTCTGTAGAAGCACTCGAGTTTGCCCTCCAGTTTGAGAAGGACACCCTGCTCTTTTTCAATGAGATTGTTGAGATCTCTGGTGAACAGAGCGAAAAGGTCGTCAACGAGATAATCGGAGAAGAGAAGAAGCACATCGAGATGATAAGTGAACTTCTGAGAGAGCACAGGGTGTGATCACACTCCACCGCGGGGATTTCTTCCGGTTTTTTCCTTCCTCAGGCGCGTTTCCCGACTCTGCAGCTATCTCAGATTTCTCTTCCTTGGCGTACTCTTCGATAAACCTCACTTTGCTCGGGCACAGAAAAAAGTCGAGTAGTGCTCTAAGCTGCTATGATCTCCTCTTCTTTCCCCATATCTTCTTCCCTTCTGCAAGGTATACGCTCGCTCCCGCTTTCAAGGCAAAAGAGCTCTGATAACAAATCTCAATAAATGATTTTAAGGTTTTTTGCTTAACAGAAAATGTGAAAAGATTTTATATATTATATATTCCACAGTTATAATGAAGGGGTCAGATGAAGCCTTATAAGGGAGAGATGAAGCAAAAAGCTCTGCTTGGAAGCTTTTTTGCCCTACTCTTAGCCCTTGCTATAGTGCAAGGAGCTTTTGTGCAGCATACAGCAGCAGCTTCAGGAGGGACTGTTCTTATATTCTCGCCTCATCCAGATGATGGGGATATATTCGCTGGTGGCTCCACACTGGTTCACGTAACTGAGCTTGGCGATATGGTGGTTGAGGTATACATGACAAGCGGCGAGGCTGGAGGAGATGCAACCGGGGAGGGGAAAACAGGCCCAGAGCTTGCGGCTGCGCGAGAGGCAGAGGCAGAAAATGCAGCGCACATGCTAGGAATAAATGAGGTCATTTTCTTAAGGTTTCCAGATGGTGGTCTTATGTGCAATGAGACCACTTTCTGGGCTGTGAGGGATATTGTAGAAAGATACCAACCATATATGATATACACCTCTGAGTACATTAACGCACAATACCAGCATCCAGACCATTTGGCCACAGGATTGCTTGTCCATGATGCTGTGGAAAGTTTGAATTTGAGAGAAAAACCGATAATACGGTATTTCGATTACTGGGTTAATTCAGATAATGCCAACGTCTTCGTGGATGTAACAGGTCATCTTGTTGCAAAAAGGCGGGCGCTGATGTGCTACGAGACCCAGATGGACATCATACAACCAGCACTCCCAGTGCTACGTGCGCTCTATGCAGACTATGCACTTCGTGCAGGAATGCCAGGACGCTTTTGCGAAGGCTTTAGAGAAGATTTAAGATAAAAACATCTATAGAAAAAAGAGCTAAAGCCTTTATACCTACTTATTCTTTATAGCTAAAGAGTTGCTTTTCCAGAGCCAGGACCACTTCTCAATCTCTTCCACCGCTGATAAGATAAGAAACAAACTACCAAATGTTTTTAATATGTACTACCATCAAGTCTATGAGATCACTTATTGCACCTGGTGGCAATGCTATAAAACAGGCTGATGAAAAGGGCAGCACAAAAGAACAGTTTGCAAATTGCGAAAAAAAAGCAAAGGTTATAGCACAAATATTGAAGCGAATGAAAGAGGATGACAGGCTTCTGATAACCCATGGCAATGGACCTCAGATAGGAAACATGATGGTCCAGCAGGATGCTGCAAAGGAGATCATACCCGCACAGAGAATGGATGTTGTTGGGGGTATGACTCAGAGACAAATTGGTTATATGATATAACAGAACCTCATCAATGCATTCACGGAGCTAAAGATAGACACAGGGGTGTGCGCTCTGATAACTCAGACTATAGTTAACAGCAATGATCCAGAGACGAGAATACCTCAAAACCTGTTGGAAACTATATGCGTGAGGAAGAGGCAAAGAGGTTGAAAGAAGAGCATCCTGAGTGTATAATAAAAAAGCCAAACCAAATGAAAAAGGGTGGAGAAGGGTTGTACCTTCTCCAGAACCAGTACCGCAGGTTGAGGGCAAGGTAATAAAGACCCTCATGGATCCTGGGGAGACCCCTAACGAAGCGGTGGTAAGAAAACTACCACCAGAGGCTAAGCTAGGGCTATTCCTAAGACTGGGAGGTGAGTGATGTTGGAGAAGCGAAAAAATAACTGGGCTC
>JAXHST010000059.1:0-2753 GCA_034190325.1 Thermoplasmatota archaeon | reverse complement strand
CCCCTCAGCTATATGCAAATCTGTTCTGCATACCCCGCACGTCTTTACCCTTATCCTGACCTTTTTACCATGAGGCTCGGGCTTTTCGAGATCCTCAAGCATCAGCGGCTCTTCCTCTATCCTTTTTTGCTCTTCAAGCACCATTGCTTTCATTTCTATCCAATATAAACATTTATACCAGGATATAAAGGTTTCAGGCAAAGAGACCGTCAATAGCCTGAACAACACATTAAAGTTAGGGGATAGAGACTTCATTCGGCCATGGGGTTTCCATGTATTTCTTTGATAGTTCACATGGGACGTGCAGAACAAATGACCAGATCAACAGATTGGAGCTAAAGAGACCTCTTTTAGTGAGTTCAATGCGTTTTCCATCCGAGCTTATGATCCCGAGAGATTTTAAAATTCTTAGAGCTTTGCCAAATTCCCCAACTTTATCTTTAAATCTACCACCAAATTCCGATTCAAAATCTCGCAAGTCAAAGCCTCTGCCAACAAATAATCTGGAAACAATCCAGCGGATTATACGCTCATCACCATCAGCAGCTCTTTCACCAGCTATGGGGAGACCTCCATTCATAACCCTATGGATATACTCTTTAGCCGAGCAGGTATTTTGATACTCATATTGCCCTGTAAAACCTGTAGCTCCGCTGCCGAAACCGAGAAGCGGCCCCTCCATCTCTAAGTTCACGGTGGCATACTTCTCACCGCTTCTGCTGAATCCATAAATCTCCAACGGTTTAAAACCTGCATCCCCGAGGACTTCAAAGGTCTTATAGAACATCTTCTTAAACTCCCTTTTACTCGGTTGTTGCTCCAGAGAGTTGCCTTTTAGTCTCTGATACATCGGCACAAAGTCAGTTATTAAAAGGGGATAGGTGGTTATCTCATCAACATCCTGCTTCGCAGCTATTTCAAGATCCTGTGTCCAGTCATCAACAGTTTCCCTTGGCAACATATACATTAAGTCTATATTTATGAAGTCAAAACCTGCTTCTCTAGCATTTTCTATAGCCTCTAAAGAGTCTTCTACAGAATGAGCTCTCCCCAGCGCTTTAAGCCCTGTTTTGCGGAAAGACTGGACTCCTATGCTGAGCTCTTTAACCCCTGCTTCAACAAGCCCCCGGGATTTTTCCATACTCATATCCTGAGGGTTTGCTTCTATACCAAATCCAGCTTCTGGATCTACTTCAAAACATTGATTTAATGTATCCAGAATATCTCTATATTGGCCAGGATCCAGGAGGCTCGGTGTTCCCCCTCCTGTATGGATATTGGTTACTTTTAACCCCAGATCACTCAAAAGCTCTCCGTACATCCTGATCTCCTGCTTAAGTGCTTCAAGATAGCTATTAACCAATTTTTCATCCCACAGGTTTTTAACATAGGGACAGGCAGGACATAAGCTCTTGCAAAATGGAATGTGCAGATATATGCCCACCTCAGCGTTGTGATTGAGTGAATTCTTAAGTAAGCTATGATCTCCCTCAGGTTCCTTAAATGTGCTCCTGAAAGCTTTTTTAGCAACAAGACTCCAGATACCAAAAGCGTTCTTGTCTAAAATCATTTTTATCCCTTTGCTAGATAGGCATTTTTGATATTTATACCTTGTTTTTCCCAGCCTGATCTCAGAAGTCTCTAGATTATAGTCAGAACTTTTGCGCTTTTGGCAAGTTGGATAAAAATGCTACTTGTCTTTGGCTAATTTCCTTTGTCTTAAGCGCTGTGCATAAACTTGCCGGGCATGAATACAAAACTTAGGTTAATTATTTATATCAAGAAAAAGATAAAAAAATGTGAAGCATCTGATAATAGGGAATAGCGCAGCCGGCGTAAATGCAGCTCTTGTGATAAGATCTTTAAAGCCAGAAGATGAGGTAACAATAGTGGGTGAGGAACCATACTATGGGAGGGTTCTAACCTCATACTATATCGATGGACGTGTTGGGGATGATATCATATTTCTGGTAAAGGATGGATTCTATGAGGATAATGGCATAAAGACAGTAATAGGTATGAGAGCATCTTCTATAAATTTTTCTGAAAAGAAGGCAGCTCTGCAGGACGGCAGAGCTATAGAGTATGATAGACTGCTCATAGCGACCGGTGCTTCACCTCAGAGAATAGATGTGGAGGGCGAGGACCTAAAAGGAGTGTTCTATCTACGCACGATAGAGGACGCAAAGAGGATAATGAGCTACGCTGCTAAGAGCGCTGTTCTTGTGGGCGGAGGCTTAGTTAGCATGAAAGCTTTTGAGGCACTGCATAACATGCACATAAAATGCACATTTGTTGTTAGCTCCCCCCAGCTGCTATCCCAGGCTCTGGATAGAGAGAGCGCAGACAGGTTAGCTCAACTCATTTCAGATATGGGGGCAGAGATCTTATTCAACAAAAATATAGAGCGCATAGAAGGTAAGAGTAAGGTTGAGAGGGTCTTGCTGGATAATGGGCAGAGGATAGAGACAGACATGGTTATAATAGGAAAAGGGGTAAAACCGAACCTGGAGCTGGTAGAGGGATCGGAGGCTAAAATCGGGAGGGGAATAATCGTTGACAGGCATATGCGCGCCTTTGATTCCGTTTATGCTGCTGGAGATGTTGCTGAGGCTTTTGATCTTTTGAGAAATGAGAGCAGGGTTAATGCCCTGTGGCCCATAGCATGCGAGCAGGGTATAGTAGCCGGGTATAACATGTCAGGTTATGATAGAGAGTATCCCGGAGCTATCCCGATGAACGCTCTATCCATA
>JAXHST010000058.1:0-6025 GCA_034190325.1 Thermoplasmatota archaeon | reverse complement strand
CATTCTACCAGTTTAGACAAATTCTCAAAAGCAGATGTTTTGATAAATCCATCACTCTCAATGTTGTGGATAGCTGGCACACAAGCAAATGGTGCAGCCACTGCGGTGCAGTGGCTAAAGGACATGGTGCCAATTATTCCCTGTTTGAGTGCAAGAAATGTGGGCAAGTGGTGAACAGTGATAGAAAGGCTTCTCTGGCTATTGCTGTTAAATCCCTGCTGGAGCGGTCTCAAGGTCTCACAACCTCTTTTTTCCAGTTTTCCAGCAGGCGAGTGTCTGTAAACGCACTTTTGCGTTCCAATGATGGTTTTGGGTTTTGTGCTGTGCATGATAACTCAACTCCTAAGGAAAGCCCCCTGCTTTAGCTGGGGGCAGTTTACTTCTGAGATATCCATATAGAGAAGAATATCACAGCCATGCCTGCTATCATCCTCAGGGTCACGGTTTCATTCAGTAGCGCTATTGAGAATAATATTCCAAATGCGGGTATGCCATAGGAAAAAACTATTGCCCTAGAAACCTCAAGGTTTTTTAGACCATCGAGCCATAGAAAATATGGGAGCACGGTGCAGCCGAGAGATAGAATGATTGTGAGGATTACAGAGCTCGTGGTAAATGAAGGAAGCGACTCGAAAGGTAAAAGTGTAAGAAGGATAGGAAATCCCATGATTGAGGTTATGCCAAGGATCTCTACCGGAGTGTGTTTTGAAAGGGCAATCTTCTCAAATATCGCCAGGAGAGCCAGTGATATGGCAGCGCATGTAATCAGAATGTTCCCTAAGAGCATCGAGCCCTCTTCTACCCCCACAACGACGACTATTCCTGCTATACCGATCAGCACTCCAAGAATCTTTGGAAGTGTCAACTTCTCTTTTAGAAGAAAAAAAGCAAGAAACACCACGAATATTGGCGCTGTAGATTGGATTATGCTCGCTAGAGAGGCCGTTGTGTAGAGCATGCCAACATTCTGAAGCACTAAGGGTAGCACCAGCCCGAACAATGATATGCTGAGAAGAAGCGCGTAATTCGGGTTTTCAGGATAGCCTCTCTTGAGGAAATAGAGAATGAAAAAAATGAAGGGCCAGAAGCTCCTGATGGAGCTTAAGTAGAGCGGCCCCATATCCCTGAGCACGATTGCTGTCAGGGGGAATGTGAGGCCATAGAGCAGTGTTGCGGCGCTCATCTCTGCGTAGGCTTTTTTGCTCATTAGCATGTATTGTGTTCTGCATTATCAACATTTTCTTAAAGCTCTCCCCGGGATCGATATGTAAATATAGAATTAAGTGCCATCTTATTGCATGAAACGGGCGCTTTTTATGGCAATACTTATCATATCGTGCGTAGCACCAGAGCCATATATGGCACAAAAAGAGGAGCACATGCCTCCCTTTGTTTTTGAGGGGAGCTGGTTTGAGATGGGCGAGCAGTATGGGGAAAACTGCACTCACCTTGAAGAGATGTATGATTTTATAATCGATTCATGGGAGAGTTACGGCCTCTCTATGGAGAGTCTGAAACATGATATAGAGATGTACAAAAGCTATATAGAGGCGGAGGAAAACATCTCAGAGTTTATGAAAGGGATGGCGTCTTCCCTGGAGGGTGATGAATTGTTCTCACCCTATGAAAAGATTATTGTAATAAACTCGGGATTCGAGGTTCTGTGGCTGAATGAGTGGCACCAATCAAAGAAGCTTTGTACAGCGGCGAGTGCATATGGGGAAGCAACAAGGGCTGGTCACACGATAGTTGGATTGAACAGGGATCTACCAGTTTATCCTTTTGCTTATCAGATAGCCTATGTGCTTAAGCCTGATACAGGAAAAAAGATATTCGGAACAGTGACAGAGGGGCAGGTTGCATCAAACTTTCAGGTAAACTCAGATGGGGTTTTTGTTGGCGCTGTCAAAGTTTTAGGGGACTGGAACCCTGAGAACGAGATATATGAGTGCACCTACGGTCTTCCTTCTGTGGCTGTAATGCTGAAGCTCTCGATGTGCAGCAGTGTTGAGGATGCTATCAAGACCCTAGGGGAGACAAGGGTCACCCAGGGTATGAACTACATGTTAGCGGAGCCCTCAAGAGCTGTTGTGGTGGAGAAGTTACCATTTCACTACGCTATAAGAGAGGGTGATGTTATCGCGCTTAGCAACCAGATGCGGGCTAACTACAGTTATGAAGATGGCAAAAAAACCAGCGTGCCAATGAATGAAAGGATACACATGGAGGACACATTTATTGCCGAAGCAGGGGATAGCTGTTATTATTCCGCCTACTGGGCACTGATGAAAAATTATGGTAAAATATCCCCGTCAACGTGGATGAATATCATATCGAAGATGGACTATTGCTATGATGAAAATGGAGATGTGATCCTTGAAAAGGATGGCATACCGGTTCTTGAGGCGGGGCTGACAGTTGAATATCAATACTTTGATGACGGAAAGCTGGTTGAAGGAACAATAGCATCGCACTGCTGCGACATTAATACCCTTGAGATATACTGGGTGCAGGGGCTGCCGAGCAGCCACAGTCAGTGGCAGAAGATAGACCTTAATAAGATTTAGAGATACTGAAGGGCAGAGATAGCGCATCCAGCATATTTTTTTATTCCGGCCCTTCCCGTTAGCTCTATGTAGGGGGTATCTACACCACAGGTGCAACCATGCTTTAGAACGCCATAATCTGTGGTGAGTATAGAGTGATAAGGAGATGTAAGGTTATAGGGGCTCATCAGATGCAAAAGCCCTTCAGAGCTCTCTTCCATCGTTCCTGGATCTATGATCCTGACTTTAGAGTATACGGGCACATGCATATGTCCTTTCCGGCACTCTACATATGGCACACCGTGCTCTGCCAATCCATAGCAATCCCTCACATTCTCCTCGGGTATGCCCGTAACCTCTCTTATCATCTTTCTGAACTCTTTTTTGCTCATCTCCCTTTTCCTGCCCTTCCATCCGCCTCCAGGTAGAACGAAGCTGCGCTCTCCCAGATCAAGCGTTCTTCCCAGCTCTTTTAGAGTTTCAGCTATATATGCAGGAAAACCCAGTATCCGCACAGGCAGCTTTTCTTCTGAATATCTGAGCAAGCATTCAACAGCCCCCTTCTTATCGAAGTAAAAACCTCTGCCGCTCCACTTCAGCGCATAAAAAACCTCATTCACTCTGGTAAAGGTGAGATTGTTTTTATCACTCCAGGCAGTTCCTATGTCTCTTGCGTAATCAGGATCATAGGTGAAACAGAGATAATTTACCTTCTCCTCTTTGTTAACCAGACCCATACCTCCATAGACCTTTTCTGCAATCGTTCTCAGGTTTTCGAGAGTCTTTCTGTTCAGAAAAAGTCTGGTTTTCTCGCCGCTGGTTCCTGAAGAGGTGAGGGTAAGAACCACATCTGATTCATCCACTGAGAGCAGGAGATATCTCTTCAGCACAGGGACAAAGATGTATGGTATGTCGTCAGCTCTTTCAGCCCTTCTGCCACAGAACTTTCTATATGGCTCACAGCGCTCATAGTGAAAAGAAAAGCACTCCATCATAGCTCTCTCAAAGAGCTCGGTATCTGTATCAAAAGGCGGTTTGCTTATCAGTTTATCTATCGCTCCAACCATAGAGATCCCTCCTCACCCTTTCTGTGTAGATATCACTGTAAGCCTTTAAAAACCTTTTATTCATATCGTCTGTGCGCACCTCTCTGAAGGATGGCGGCAGCAATAGCCTGCAGTTTATGAAGCAGTCACTTCTTGAACCATCCTTTTTCTTGAAGGCAGGAAAATACGCCGAAGGCAGGAAACCTGATTCGTACATGGCGCTCTGCAGTTCAGGTGACTCTGCAGGCACGACGCATTCAATGTAATAGCACCCCATCGATAGAGCAGCAGAGGCTATGCCCTCCAGGACATCGTACATAGGGTCTGTGGTTTTTATGCCTAAAATGTACATGTGTGCTGCCATCGGATTGTAGTAGATAAATATCTCGGTAGAGAGATCGCTTGAGTATAGCTTGAGGTTTGGTTTGAAGAAGGGAAAGTAGCTGAGCTCTATAGAGCCATAATTCATATAGTCTGTCCATTCCATACTCACAGATGGGGCCACGCTCATCCTGAGATCCACCGCCCTACCTGGGTGGATCCCGCTCTCCTCCACGATCTCCGCTTTGCCGAGGTGCAGAATATCTGATGCGCAGGAGTATATTGCTTCAAATGGTTTTATGATAACGGGTTTTTCTCTCTCTTCTATGATGCCCCCTTTATATGACACAAAGAGCCCATGGGTCTCAACCGTTTTAACCCTCATGGCGTTTGGGAAGATGCCGAAAGGCATAAAACCCAGCTTTCTCAGGAGCTTCTGCGGGGCCATATTGTTCATTCTTGCTATCGAATAATACATCCTGCACTCTGATCTCTTTTCTGCTTCACTATGCAGTTCATACATGACCCCCTTTTCCTGAAATTCCTTCTTAACAGCGGCACCATAGCACTTACATATATCCTTCTCTCTATTTCCCACAAGAATTATAGAAGCAACTATTTTTCCTCCTTCATCTTCAGATACCAGCCACAGATGGGAGTCGTCATCCAGGGCTTCATCGAAGATCTTTTTATTGTATGTCTCCGGCAGAGGGTAAAAGCCTTCATACACGTCGTTGTATAACCTGTTGATCTCTCCAAAATCCTTTTTCTCCACGTTCCTTATGATCACAGAAAAAAGACAGAGTTTTTGATATATCAAGTTTTGGTTATGTGAAAAAATGGGTTAAAATTTGACCAGCATGAACGAGAGGCATTGCTTATATCCGCGCGCTTCACAGGCTCATTTTTTGAATATGCTTTAAATCTTAAATCTTTATGGAGCGCAAAGCTGAAGAGAAGTAGCAAAAGGCTTTGTTACGCTTACACCTTTAGTAGCTGGAATGCCCCACCCGCAAATCTGGGGTCTTTACTGGAGGAAGATTTTGCTCCCACGGAATCAAACCAGATCGGTTTCCATACTATTCTATTTTCATTATCGCATTCATCAGGTAGTGCGGGGGAAGGGATTTGAACCCTCGAACCACTGCTGGAGCAGGTCTTAAGCCTGTCGCCTTTGACCCGTCTTGGCTACCCCCGCTTAATTCTTTAATGCTTTCTGCATATTTATTTGTATTTTTACTTTACAGGATTCTGCGAGCCGTCAGCAGAAACACTATGGAAACAACGATGAGCACTATGGCGAGGACGATCAAAGCCGTTGTGCTTTTCCTATCTGTTCCGAAAACAACAGGTATGGGGCCTATCATTATTATCCCTCCACCATGGATCTCTCTGTTATCCCCTTCTATTCCTCTGTTATCTGCTGTAAGAAAGAAGCCCAGCGTAACAAGGATGAATCCCACAAATATCAGAGCAATTCCTAGCGGTATAAGAGCATTCATATTCCTTATTCTCTTTCTATATTTAAATCTTTTCAGCTATGATTGCTGCATGATTTCCGAAATTCTCTCTCAGATCTATGATCTCTGTTTTGTATCCTTCTTTACCCAGAGTTTTCCTGCAATCTTCAAAGACAAGGTTTGCTGGTTTCATTGAATCTATGCTGCTTGCCTTTATCATGAGCACTCCCTTTTTCACAGAGAAGAATGACATGTTCTTCAGAAAGATCTCTACCTGGTTCTTCTGCGTGATATCCTGATATACCAGATTAGGCTTCTTTACCACATCGGCATAGCTCTCTGGTTTATTCGCGTCCTCTATGATGGGGTAGATATTCTTTCTCTTTTCTCTTTTTGCCACTTCAATAAGAGAAGCAAAAGGAAAGGGGGAGAGCTCAACACAATAGAGCGTTTTTGAGATCTTTGCAAGTTTTTTTACCGTAGTGCCACTTCCCGCACCGAGGTAAAGAACAGACCCTTTAAAATTATCAACAAGTTCTGGACGTATTTTGAACAGGTAAAATAGCTTGCTTTTTTCGTTTGTTCTGGCTCTCGGTGGTTTTAAAGTTTCATCTGAGTACATCTTCCCGGGTTCGAGCCTGGATCCGATCTC
>JAXHST010000057.1:0-2760 GCA_034190325.1 Thermoplasmatota archaeon | reverse complement strand
GCTCCAGTTATAGCCTCTGGTGGAGCTGGCAGCCCTGAGCACATACTGGAAGCAATCAAAGATGGTAGGGCAGATGCCGTGCTGGCAGCATCCATACTGCACTATGATAATTATACAGTACCTCAGATAAAAGAGTATTTAAGTGCAAATGGAGTGCTGATGAGACCATGATAGCTTCCATAGACCTTATGGGAGGAAAAGCTGTGGGGCTTTTGAATGGTAAAGAAAGGATATTTGAATCGGATGCGTTAAAGCTTGCAAGAAGATTCTCAAAGCTATTCAGGCTTGCAGTTATAGACATCGATGCAGCTATGGGAAATGGAAACAATGATGCGCTGATAAAAGAGATATTGAAATTTGCCGACTGCAGGGTTGGAGGAGGCATAAGAAGTGTTGAGAGAGCAAAGGAGCTTCTAGCCTATGGAGCTGAAAAGGTCATAGTAGGATCTAAAGCATTTGAGGGGGACACGATAAATGAGGTTTTTCTCAAAAACCTCAGGGATACCGCTGGGAGAGAAAATGTGATAATAGCGATAGATTGCAGGGATGGAATAATTCAAACAGAGGGGTGGAAGCACAGTACAGATTTAAAGCTCACAGAAGCTTTGCATACGCTGGAAGAGTACTGTTCAGAGTTCCTCTTTACCGATATCAGCAAGGATGGCACACTTGAAGGAGCAAACATAGATGAGCTCAGGGATCTCTTAAAGAAAACAGGAAATACAATAACCGTTGCCGGGGGGGTTAGATCTATAGAGGAGCTAAAGGGGATAAATGCTCTGAGAGCTGATGCCCAGGTTGGCATGGCCCTCTACAATGGAGATATAGACCTTAAAGAAGCTTTTGTAGATACTCTTAACTGGGGCTCAGAGCTCATACCAACTGTTGTTCAGGATATCAGAGGTCAGGTTTTGATGGTAGCATATAGCAATAAAGAATCTTTAGAGAGGACTTTAGGTTCTGAGGAGATGTGGTATTTTTCAAGGTCCAGAGGAAAACTATGGAAAAAGGGTGAGAGCTCTGGCAATACGCAGAGGTTGCTTAAGCTCAGAGCAGATTGCGATAGGGATACCCTGCTGGCTGTTGTAGAGCAGAAAGGCAATGCATGCCACTTAGGCAGCTATTCCTGCTTTGGTGCAAAAAACTTTACGATAAAGGATCTTTATAATACAGTCAAAGATAGAATAGAAAATCCCAGAGAAGGATCGTACACAGCAACGCTTGATGATACAAAAGTCAGGGAGAAATTGCTTGAAGAAGCTGGCGAGATAGTTGAGGCTAAAACAAAGGAGGATATAATATGGGAAGCAGCCGATGTTATCTATTTTTTAACTGTTCTCTTAGCAAAAGAGGATGTTACGATAGATGATGTGTTGTTTGAGCTGAGGAGAAGGAGAAGATGAAGATTATAAGGAATGCTCCAGAGGAGCAGGCAGAGAGATCCTTTTCTGTAGAAGGTATTGGAAAGATCGTAAAGAGGGTAAAAGAGCAGGGGGATAGAGCAATTTTTGAATATACCGAGAGATTTGATGGCATAAAGCTAAGTTCCATAGCTGTTGAGAAAACGAAGATCGAAAGAGCAAGGGTTGATGACAGACTTGAGAGAGCGCTTAAAGAAGCGAAAAAGAGGCTTGAGCTTTTTTCAAGCAAGCAGATGGAGTTTATGAAGGGCTTTTCCCTTGAGATATCTGAAGGTGTTGAAACCTGCCAGAGAGTGGAGCCAATAGAGAGAATAGGCATATACGTGCCGGGGGGAAAAGCGCCATTGTTCTCAACGCTCCTTATGTGCGCTGTCCCTGCAAAGATTGCGGGAGTAAAGGAGATAGCGATCTGTACCCCACCTGTAGTTAAAGATGAGGTGCTGTATACAGCAAAGCTATGCGGGGTTGATGAAATATATAGCGCTGGCGGAGCCCATGCGATAGCTGCTCTGGCATTCGGCACAGAGAGCATAAGGAGAGTAGATAAGATATTTGGTCCTGGCAATAGATACGTGACTGCAGCAAAAAAGGAGGTTTTTGGGCATGTTGGCATAGACATGCTTGCTGGTCCCAGCGAGGTGCTCATAATAGCGAGCGAAAATAGCGATGTTGAGGCTATTGCTCTGGACCTTATAGCGCAGGCGGAGCATGGAAGCGACTCAATAGCAACACTGATTACAGACTCTGAGGATCTTGCTAAGCGGGTGAGCGAAGAGGTTGAAAAAAAGCTGAACGCTTTCGAGTGGGCCAGAGAAGCGATAGAAAAGAATGGAAGGATAATGTTGGTTGAGGGCAAAGAGAGAGCAATAGAGCTTGCTAACAGGATAGCCCCGGAGCATCTTGAGCTTATGGATGAGAGGATTGATGAGAGAGAGCTAAAGAGCTTTGGTTCTCTTTTTATAGGCTCCCCTGTTGCCTTCGGTGACTACTGTGCAGGAATAAACCATGTTCTGCCGACCAATGGCAGTGCACGTTTTTCATCAGCGCTTTCAGTTAAAGATTTTTTGAGGACATCTAATGTGCTGAGGGTAAGAGATGAAGGAAAGAAACAGATGGACTGCGCAAAGGTTATGGCTGAGCATGAAGGTATGAGAGCGCATGCCGCATCCATAGAGCATTTAAACTTAGGGTAGCCCTTAATTGAGAGAGTAGAAAAAAGGTTAAATGAGGTAACATTATTGTAAATATGCAGCTCTCTGGCATAGATGAAGAGAAAGGAAGGGTAAGAGTCTGGCTTGGAAAAGAGTATAAGCTCTTTGATTTTCATCCCTACTTTTAC
>JAXHST010000056.1:0-3423 GCA_034190325.1 Thermoplasmatota archaeon | reverse complement strand
GCAGGCACCCTCCCACTCACAGAATACCTCTTTTTTCAGTGATCTGAGTTCCTCCTCTAGCGCTCTCAGCTTCTCTTTCGTTTCGTTGATCTCTGTCTCGATCTCTTCTTTTGATCTCATTCTTTCATCTCCTCTTTTTTCAGGATTGCAGGATACCTGCACCGGGAGCACCTGAGCAACTCTACATTTTCGCCTATTACGCCCAAATATATCCCGTTCTTGTCTATATACACATCATCCAGCCCCGCTTCCTCTATGCTTTCTTCCCAGCCACATAGTCCATTTGTGCATTTTATTATTTCTTCTTCCTCATCGTTCATTCCTCCACCTCCTCTTCTTTCCTATCCTTTGTAGAGGGAAAGCAGCACAGATGTATCTTTCCTTCTATCACCTCTGCATCTCCTCCAGCTATCTCATACCCATCATTCCATACCTGATGTATGAGGGGGTGGACTTCTTCCCATTCTATATCACAAAGCTCATCGTCTGTGTGTCCCAGCTGCTCCCATAGCTTCTCATCGTATTCAGTGATATATTCCCTTGCTCCGCTTTCCAGCTCCTTTACCTCTTCAGCTGCTTCAACCCCCGGGACGCCGCTCCCAAGGATCTCTTCCCTTTCCTTTTCTATGTGTTCCATGTTTTTCACCTCTTATTTTTTTCTCTCCATTCTTTTCTGAAGAAATACAGCGACTTATCCACCGCTTTCAATTTTTCATCTTCAAGCTCGCGTGGTTTGGAAAAGAAAGAATACTCTTTCCCTGTTTTTGGATTGATCTTGTGTCCCCAAACCTCTGGATCGTACCCCTTTTCAATGAGAGTTTTTCCGATGCTCTCCAGTTCTTCCGTCGTCTCTACGGTTCGGAAATATCTCGTCCCAACACCTCCACAATACCCTTTTACCAGCCCTTCTGCTGGTTTTTCTGTTGTGATTTCATACATGTTTTTCACCTCAATATATAGTATGTTGCATGTAGTATATATATGTTTGTTAAGGGAAACCCTTAAATTAAGCGTAACCCTTAACACTTCTTCAGTTTTACGGCTGTGGTGTAAAGCACATCTCTTAACGCACATATCTGTTAAGTGTAATACTTAATTCTATTAATCGAAATGCGAACAATTATGAGAGCATAAGTGTTAAGCATCCCTCTTAACATACCCCCCTCTTTTCTACCACTTTTTCGATCAAAACCCCTACCCTCTACATATGAAAAATAGCAAAAAACAAAGAAAACAATGATAATTCTAATATTTTACGAATGCTTTTATATTATGCTAAAATGTTATAAGAATCTTGTTAGTTAGTTATTTTTTTAATTATGCGATATACTTGCATCTCTGAAAGCTTAAAAAGAACAGCTATCTCTGGGACAGCCCACCCATCCTGATACAGAGATATGATAGCGTTATCTCTGCTATCTTTTGTTCTCTTATCTCTTTTATTCATCTTTTCATCACCTTCCTTATCCTCTTCATTCTCTTCGCTTTGCATATTTTCCAGAAATTCAACCTTTCTTTCTTCATATCGCTTCCATATCTTTGCTTTTTTCTCATCCCTGCGCATATCCGAAAACTGAACAGCCATCACATCTATCAACCTATGATCTTCCTGGATCTGCTTAGGCAAGCTCTCTCTTTTGAACCATCTGCCCCACTCGTCCTGTTCCCATCGCAAAGCTCTGCACACAGCCCAGCTTTTCCTTTCTTTTTGATTCACGCCGAAGCAATCCAGCTCTATCCCGCAGAGCACACGAACATTCAAATCAAGCAATGAAGGCGAAGGCGCAACGAAAAAGACAAAGGGCTGTTTCATCCTTACCAGCCTCATCACTTCAGTCAGTTTTTTATTCGTCTCGCTTCTCCACTCTCTTGCATGACCCCCGCCAACACCAGCTTCATCCCAGATAAGCGCCTGTCCCTTTTTAACTTTTTTTAACTCTTCAACAAAGCTCTTTGCATCAAAGAATAGATTTTCTTCAATGTCAAAATCAGGATCTAAATCCGTAGCCATCTGCAAGGTATTGTTTGACTTTCCAGAGCCTAAAGGAACGAAAGAAGAATAAACCACAACCGAACAAGCCTCGTTAAAATCCATGACCTTCCTATATAGTGCATCCGTAATAGCCTCATCCCAGAAATAGTAAAGATTGCTAACTTTTGAAAACTCCCTTGTGCTGTTTGCCTTCTCTATATTGTGAAACCTGTAAAAAGAATTTATTATGTCTCTGCGCCTTATGCGCTCCTCTTCATTTTCCCGCCAGTTTAGCTTACTCTCTAGTTCCGTAACCAAGTATGTTCTCCCTCCTCTTGAAGCTGTCCTGAACAATTGCAGAACTTAAAACAAAGTCTATTATCTTTTCGGCTCTCATTGTCTCTATCTCATAGCCAAGCATTCTTCTGTTTCGCATCTTTTCGCTCCATGCCTCGCCATCATCCAGCTCATAGTGCTTCAGCTTATTATCCAGCTCTTCTTCGTATTCCTGAATCAGCCTCTCGCTTTCTTCCTTTATCTCTTTTTCCACTCTTCTCCATGTTTTCAGGTCTTCGGTGTATTTTTTTTGATGCAGCATTATGCGAATTGTCTTCAGCAGCCTTTCAGCATTCTGTCCGGTGGGCTCTTCTATTGCTCTATCCACATTCTTCCAGAGGATATTGTCATAGTCATAGACGGGCGTATATATTCTTTCTCCTTTATCCCTATCTCTGCCTCTGTCATTATACTTATCATACCCATAGCTCATTTTTACTTCTCACCTCTCTGCCAAAAGTGCTTTTTCTTTTCTTCTTTATGCGGCTGTGCTACTTCCAGCATTTCTACGCCTCTTTCGCCTATGCTCTGCACCGCACCAAATCCGAATTTGCGCTCTGTAAGCCATCCATCCCAGCTGTGCCTGATGTCAAAATTTATATCATGATACAGCTTCGTGAACATGGGATACTCGTTATTCTCTACCACTTCTTTTAGCCATCTGTCTATTTCCTCTGCAGTGCATCCTGTCTCTATTCTTTTTCTGTATTCTTCTATTAGCCAGGCGCTTTTTTCCCTGTATTTTGTCGCTGAAACCGCAAGCGCAAGTATGGGTATTTCATCTCTGGATATTTTAGAACGCTTGAAAGGCTCATAACCCATAGAGTTCAGAATGTCTTCCAGCTCTGTCATTTATTTAACCTCCTGCCAGTGTTGCCAGAATTATTATGCACAGTATGACAACAAAGCCAATCAGCACATACATAATGCTATTGCTCATGGCGCCTTTCGCTATCTGCTGTTTTGCTAACGCTCTTGCCGCATCTTCAACAGTTGCATTCCACACTCTGCCTGATAGCACATCCTGCTTCTGCTCTTTCCAGTTGAAAGGCAGCAGACATTTGGGGGGGTATAGCAAAGCTCTGTGCCATACGGTTTTCAGACCAAAAACCCTG
>JAXHST010000055.1:0-21946 GCA_034190325.1 Thermoplasmatota archaeon | reverse complement strand
AGGAAATATTGGGTCTATAAAAAAGAAGGAACAAAAACTCTGGTAACCCCAAAAATACCTTTTATTCTTTTCATTTTTATAGGCCTGGTTATCTCCCTGATCTTAAGCCTTTGAAAAAGCTCTATCACCAGCATCCCCCAGGCCTGGGATTATGTAGCCATGCTCATCAACCTCTGGATCTATGGCTGCGGTGTATAGCTCTACGTTAGGACATTCATTCTCAAGCCTCTCTATCGCGTATTGTGTTGTTATCACGCATGCAATAATCTCTCTCTTTGGTTCTCCAAATCGCTTAAGCTCTCTGAGAACCCTTATCATAGTTGACCCTGTTGCGACCATGGGATCCGCAACAATAACTATATCATCCTTTTTTATCCTCGGAACCCTTATGTAATCAATGCTTATCTCAAAATCTGGTGGGGAACCACGGAAAGCGCTTACTATTCCAACCCTTGCATCAGGAAAAACCTTGAGGAAACCATCAACCAGAGGCATTGAGGCTCTGAGGACATTAACCATAAGCACATTTTTCATGTCCTCTATCTCTATACCCTTTGCCACTCCCAACGGTGTGTTCACCTCCTTTTCTTTATAAGCAAAGCTCTTTGTTATCTCATAACCAAAGTATCTTCCTATATGGGTTAAGCCTTTTCTGAAAGCTATGCCCCCTGTGCGCCTATCCCTTATCTTTGTAAGCTCATGCAGTATTAACGGCGTTTCTATCACATTCACCTTCATTCTTACAGCCCCCACAGCTCTAAAGCGCACACAGGTGTTTCGAGCTGAAAGTTTCTCAGCACTGAGGGGTGTAGCTCTCCTATAATCCCTACTCTTTCATCATCCTTAACAATCACAGCACACCTTCCTTTTATAAAAGATGGGTGAGCTTCACGCACATAAGAAACCTCAATGTTGAGCGCACGGAATATGGCTTCGGCTACAGATTTTATCTCCTTAAAATCTGCGCTGGTGCTCTCTATGAGGCAGGCAGCATGCTCTCCATCATAGAGCTGATCGCATTCAAACACCCTCTGCGGTAGCGGGTTATGCTTATTAGCTCTGAGTATTGAGAGCAGAGAAGGTATAATCCAGAAACGGAGTATGGATAGATTCGAGACAGGATTGAGTATCTCTACAGCCACGCTCTTTTCTAACCCCATACATTTTTGCTGCTCCTCTGCAGAGGCAAGGTTTAATGTTGTAACCTCAAGAAATCCCATACCTGCGAATATCTCTCTGAGTATATCTCTAGTTCTGAACCCCTTTTTTCCCTGAGTCCAGACCTCTGGTAGCCTTGCTTTAATCCTATCATAGCCATAGCCTATGGCGATCTCTTCAAAGATGTCGTATGGGTGCATTATATCGCTTCTGTAGCATGGAACCTCCACTTGCAATTTTTCATTTTTATCACCATATGCTCTATGTCCCATCTTTTCTAAAGATTCTATTGTTTCTTCAGTGCTCATCTCTATCCCTGTAATTTTTTCTGCCTCTCTTAAATTTACAATCCATTTTACTCTGGTAAGACCAGGATACTCTCCTGTCTCCCTCCCTATCACCCTGACTTTCTCTGCTTTAGCATCTTTAAATCTATCAAGGAGGTCACAAACTAAAAGGTTTATAACTGTTGCTGGCACACGTTCTGTGAGCCCTGTAACATCTATGAAGAGATCTTTTGTCGAATCTGTCAGGGCAGTAACATTCCCGTTTATAATAGGGGGCATTGATAAAACATTTCCTTTAGAATCTTCCAGCAGGGGATAAACTCTTTTGTCGTTTTCAATCAGTTGTTTAAACTCCAGCCCTTTTTCACTCTTATCAAGGATCTCCCTTATGCTCATCTCGGTGTTGCTCCCAAGGGGAACAAATCTTCTACTTTCATTTTCACCTCTGTAATAAAAAGGGGGTGAAACTTTACTTAGATCGTGAAGGCCTATTGCAGAGAATCTGCGGTTTCTTCCTAGAGTTAGATGGAGCATTTCCTGCAGCTCTATGATCTCTTTTATGTTCTCATCATCCAGTTTTACACCTCTGATGACCGCACACGCTATAAACGGCCTTATGTGTGGTTCTTCATTATAACATTCTATGTTTGAAGCCTCAGCTGAATAATCCACAAGCTTTCTGAAGAAGTAGTGGTTCAGAGCTCTTTCTATGCCTATTCTTGAGAAGAGGTCTGGTCTATTCGGGTTTATCTCGATGCCATCCTTCTCTACAGAGCACCCTATGCTCCTCAATCCTTCATCTACCGCACTCAGGCTTAAAGATCTGGTAAGAAAGCGCTCTAAAGGTATGTGAAGGGTAACCATCAGCCTTTAGCCTTGATCTCTTTAGACTTTAATCTCAACTCTTTGCTACCACACCTTCTGCATCTCTTTGCTTTAACAGGGTTTGTGGCAGAGCATTTCATACACACCTTCCTGTTTAAAGCCCTCTCCGTTGCTTCAGGAAATCTAGCCATATGGATAATGCATCAACGCTTATTTAAGGATTTGTTACTGGCAGGTCCGGTTGTATCTTGGGCAAGAATCTTGATATCTTGCTAATTATCCCTCTTTTCTTTGATCCCATCAGAGAGGCTTCAAGCACGTCCTTTATCGTCTTCACAGGAATGAGCTCTATTCTGTTCTCATAGGTTGATTCCAGCATCACATCATTCATGTTGCTCTCTGGTATGAGAACTCTCTTCAGCCCTGCCTTTATAGCTGCCTCTATCTTAGCACTCACCCCACCAACAGGCAAGATCTCTCCACGCACAGAGAGCGAGCCGGTCATTGCCATAGATTGATCCACCGGAACACTTTCCAGAGAGGATATAACGGCTGTTGCTATAGAGACGCTGGCGCTATCTCCCTCAACGCCTTCATAAGTTCCTATGAATTGAATGTGTATGTCATACTTTGATAGATCTTTGCCCGAGATCTTTTTTATAACGGCGCTAACATTCTGCACAGCTTCTTTTGCTATCTCCCCAAGTTTACCTGTAGCTATTATCCTGCCCTCTTCACTTGATTGCGAAGGGGTCACTTCAGCGACTATAGGCATAACTGTTCCTGAGAGCTCATTTAAGCCTGTATCAGTTCCCATAACCGCAAGGCCATTGACTATGCCGATCTCTGCACCTTCTGTGCGTATGGTGCTGTAGTCACTCATCCTTTCTATATACTTATCCACCACTTGCTGCTCCAGGGGCCTAGCTATCATCTTTGCTTTCAGGACATCCTCAAGCTCTACAAACTGCTTTTTCTGCTCCACAGCAATGTCGCCTGCAACCCTCACCAGCCCACCGAGCTCCCTGAGTCTCATAGTTAGTTTTCCTTTTCTTCCCCCCCTTCTCTGCGCTTCTTTGACCATCTCCGCAACAGCCTCTTTTTTGAAGTGGGGGATCTTTTTGTCCTTTGTCACTTCCTGTGCCACAAATTGTATAAGATTTCTTCTGTTCTCCTCACTATCCTCCATTTCACTGTTCATATAGACTTCATAGCCGTAGCCTTTTATCCTTGAGCGTAGCGCTGGATGCAGGTGCTCTACCGTTTGAAGGTTTCCCGCAGCCACCAGTATAAAATCGCATGGCACAGGCTCTGTTTTTACGAGCGCTCCAGCGCTCCTCTCGCTCTGGCCAGTTATCTGAAACTCCTTTTCCTGCATCGCAGTTAAGAGATGTTGCTGGGTGTCCAGATCCATAGTGCCTATCTCATCTATGTATAACACTCCCTTATGAGCCCTGTGTATATCCCCTGGCTCAACACGCTCATGCGCTGGCGTTTCCAGGCCACCTGACTGATAAGGATCATGCCTCACATCACCCAGCAAAGCACCAGAACGCGAGCCCGTAGCATCTACAAACGGTGCTTTTTCTCCAAGCTTGTGGGAGACAAGAAGCTTTGGTATCATCATGTTAGGCCCTCTCCTGGTGAAGTTTGACATCAACATCACCATGAGGAATATCATGAGAGCCATGAATATCACCTCTATACTCTGGTAGATCACAAAAGCAACGAGCGAAAAGATTACTGTAAAAACCATAAGTGCTGTGAATATCCAGTCCCTGGAGCTCCTCGCCTGACGGGCCTTTTCCTTGTAACTGTCAACTATCTCCCTCCCTTTTCCTGCAGGTACAACTCTCATCTTAGGCATATCTGGATCCTCAGGGTTTGGATAAACAATGATATCCTCCAGCTCTTCGGAGGGCAAAAGCTCGGTCATTGCTCTGGCAAGCATGCTCTTTCCTGTACCAGGATCTCCTATGAGAAGGACATTTCTTCTCTGCGAAGCAGCTTTTTTCACAACCTCTACAGCATCTTCCTGACCTATAACCTGATCTACCTGAAGTTGTGGTATCTCTACCTCTGCTGTTGTCTCAAACTGCTGATGTTTTATCCACTCTTCTACAGTTTCTTCCATTTCAATCTCCATTATTGATTTTTTCAGTTAAATATTTATTCCCTAATCCTGGGGGGTCTCCACATCCTCAACTATCCTCTGGCCCGAAGCAACATTGTCTACAGAGTGCACCACAGCATCAAAAGCGGCAAGAACGCTTTTGACCTCTTCATAATCTATTGCCGTGCCTTCTATAACTATCTTTACAGTATCTGTTTCCTGATCCACCTCGGAAAGAGATATGTTTACTCCACTAACCTCGGGGATCTTACTCAGCTCTTCTGCTAGCTCTATTACGCCAGGTGTATGTGGTTTCAAGACGTCAAGTACAAGCCTCTTTATGCTCACATAGGTGAAAAGGGTATCTCATATTTCTTTTTTACTTTTCTCCAGAGATCGCGGGATCAAACAACAAAGAGATGCTACAGAGAATAGGAAAAGCTTTAATTTAATATATTGCAAAAAACATAACACTTGTGAAAAGAATAAAAGACCCTATCCATAGCTATATCCTCCTGGAAGACCCATTCGTAAAAATTGTGGATAGCCCTTATGTGCAGAGGCTTAGATATATAAAGCAATTGGGCACTGCAGGTCTTGTTTACCCGGGAGCAAACCACACACGTTTTGAGCATTCCCTGGGCACATATAACCTCGCTAAGAGCTTTGCTGATGCCCTATGCATAAAGCACAGAGAAGAATTTATGGCCGCAGCACTTTTGCATGATGTTGGACATGGACCTTTCTCACACATCTCTGACTCCATAGCTAAAAAGAGGGGTTATAACCATGTTGAGGCATCACGCACCATTATTGAGAATAGTGAACTCAGAGATATGCTGGGCGATATAGGAATTGATCCCAGAAGGATAACAGACACCATACGAGGGGAACCACCCTATGGGTGTTTGCTCTCAGGTTCTCTCGATGTGGATAGACTTGACTATCTTATGAGGGATTCATATTACACGGGTGCCAATTTCGGGCACATAGATATTGGAAGACTGCTCACAGGCACAAAGATCTTTAAAAATAAGGTTGTTGTTGATGAAAACTGCATTGCCACAGTGGAATCCATACTTGTTTTCAGATCCCTCATGTATCCTACTGTCTATTATCACCACACTGTAAGGATCGCTGCGGTTATGCTGGAAAAAGCTATAGAAGAAGAGATGAATAATGATATGAGAAAACTTATGGGGATGGATGATATCTCTTTGATAGCGCTCCTGAGGGCAAGGAAAAATGGGCTTTGGAGAAGAATTGAAAGAAGGGATCTCTACAAAATAGCTTATACCTTCACATATGACCATGAAAACAGGGAAAGGGCGGAAGAGATACAGGATAAAGTGCGTGCCATATCCCAGGAAGCTATAGTAGACATAATAGAACCGCCAATCTGGCGTGAAATGGATGTTGAGATCATGACGGCCCATGGTAAAAGGAGGATTGGTGAGGTATCCACACTTGCGAACAGCCTTATGAAAGCTCAGAAGGATCACTACAAACTTGTCGTTTATGCTCCAAAAGAGAAGAGAGAAGAGGTTGCCCAGAAGATTTCTGAAAAATCACGGAGTTAAGGCTATAAGAAATATGAACAATGTGCTGGAGAAGGCAATAAAGGACAGGAGGAAAAGAACATGAAATTAAACATGGATAAATTCGGAAATGAAGGTGAAAAAGAAAAACACTTCATCGGTAAAAAGTTAAGGGTTTATGATGAAGAAACAGCCCAGAGGTTGAGCAGCGAAGGTTTTGGAAAGATGAAAAAAGGTAAGCTAGATCTAGAGCTTGAGGAGGCTGCTTATCTTATTGAGCACAGAAAGCTTTCTGGGGACCTTTTACATTTTCTCATAAGGGCTTCAGAGATTGAAAAGGGCATAGAGGACAGAGCTGTGGTCTACATTGAGCTGAAAAAGAGAGGTTATAGAGTAAAGCCTGGCAGGATAATGAAGGCTGTTAGAGGGGAGCGTTCGATAAGGATCAGGGTTTTTTCAGAGCGTGAGCGCTTCAGTTTTCGCAGCATAATAAATCTTCTCAAGAGAGAGAGATCGTTTATAGTATGCATTGTTGACGAAGAGTGCGATATAACCGCATACAAACTATCTCTCTTTAAACCCCAGAACTATGGAAGAGAAATAGAGGATAGGATGAGTGCCTACCTTACAGGTGGCAGGATCTTCGCTGAAAACACGATAGAACAATTCGGAGAGCGGTTCTCAAACACATATGAGCTTTCACTCTATGAGACCTATTACCTCATGAAGAAGGGAATGCTTGAGCTCTATGGGTGTGATGACCTTCTTGAAACAGCAAAAAAAGAACAGAAGGATTTTGAGCTTGCATATTCGGTTTATGAAGCTCTTATGGATAAGGGCTATGAACCAAAGACAGGATTCAAGTACGGGACGCACTTCAGAGTCTATGATTTCAGGGTTGATGATATACACGCTCCATATCTTGTGCACAGTTTTAAAGAGGGCTCAAGGGTTGCATGGAATGAGATAAGCAGAGCCTCCCGGGTAGCTCACACAGTTAAGAAGAAAATGTTATTCGCTTCGGTTGGCAGTGAGATAAATTACATAAAGTGCGAGAGGTTTAAGGTTTAATGTTCAAAGTAACTCCATGGGAGGTCAGCGGGAAGATAGACTATCAGAAGCTGATAGAAGAGTTTGGAGTGAACGAGATAACAGATGAGCTTTTGCAAAAGTTGCCAGATCACTTTATGCTCAGGCGCAGGATCTTTTATGCCCATAGAGATCTGGATAAGATAATAGAATCAGGGGAAAAGTTTTATCTTTACACAGGCAGGGGACCCTCAGGGAAAATACACATAGGACACCTCTTACCATGGGTGTTCAACCTTTTTCTTCAAAAGGAATGGGGTACGGAGCTCTATTTTCAGCTAACAGATGATGAGAAATTTCTCTTTAATGAGGATTTATCCTTGGAGGATACAAAAAAGCTTGCCTACGATAATGCTTTGGATATAATAGCTCTTGGCTTTGATCCAGAGAAGACAACAATATTTCTGGACACAGATAACATGAATGTTCTCTATCCTATCGCAATAAAGGTTGCCAAGAGGGTTACATTCTCTACAGCTAAAGCTGTTTTCGGTTTTGATGCATCAACAAACATAGGCTCTATCTTTTATACGAGCATTCAGTCAGCTCCAGCATTTCTGCTGAGCGAGCTTGAAAAGAAGAGCGTGAGATGCCTCATACCGTGCGCTATAGATCAGGATCCTCACTTCAGGGTTACGAGAGATGTTGCAGAGCCTTTGGGCTATCCGAAGCCAGCTTCAATCTATTGTAAGCTCCTGCCTTCTCTCACTGGCGATGAAAAGATGAGCTCTTCCTCACCCGAATCGAGCATCTTTACAACTGATGATGAAGAACAGGTGAGAAAAAAGATCATGAATGCTTTCACAGGCGGAGCAGCTACTGTAAAGGAGCAACGTCTTCACGGCGGGAATCCCGAGGTTTGCGCTGTTTATTCATACCACTATTTCTTCTTCGAGCCTGATGATAGTAAGGTTAGAGATATCCACAACAGGTGCAGGAGTGGTTCTCTACTATGCGGGGAGTGCAAGGCTATGCTAGCAGAAAAGGTGAATTCTTTTCTCACAGAGCACAGAAAAAAGAGAGAAAAGGCCAGGGATCACATAGATGAATTCGTGAAAAAACTCTAATAGCTGCTGCTCCGGTAGAGTATAACGCCTATAATCAGGTACATCACCCCTGAAACCATTCCTCCAACAAGCCATGATGGTATGAGAAACCTTGCGTTGGAAGATAAGAGCGCTGCCGCAGAGCCCACGAACACTGAGATCAGCGGTAAAAGAGATAGATAAGCTCCTTTTTTGCTCTTGTCCTTGTTCTTAAAAATAAAGAGATCAACAAAGACAACAAAAGAAAACGGCACTACAAGAGAGCCCACAACATTCAGAAACTCCGTTACCCTGCTCAATATCCCGCTCATAGCTAAAATCGTTCCTATCGCCCCCATGGTTGCAGAAACGATGGGCTGTCTCACCTTTTTCCCCAGAGCCTCACTACCTGAGAGAAACTGCATTACTGCAGGATATAAGTTGATTATGTTTGTATTAGCATTGGCTACTATTGCAGTTATAGCAATTATCGCACCTATAGCCCCCATGTTTTTTCCTAAAAGAAAGATGTTCCAACCATCTGGCGACCCTGTAGAGGCTATGGAAATGAGCCCGAGGATCCCGAAGAGAAACAAGCCCAAAACCACCCCTAAAGAGGGAGCAATAGCGTATACCCATGGCTTTCCATCCTTTTTGCAGAACCTTGACGTTTCAGGTATCTTGTAGCACCATGCCACAAGTGAAAAAGCTCCAGCCGACTCCAGGGCTACAGCAAAAGACCTTGCATCTATCGTGCCTGAAAGGCTTATGCTAACACCCTCAACAACAAAGCCCTCATAAACCATAACAAGAGAGCCTATCAATATAATTACCAGGCTTATATAATCGAAGCCTTTTATTACCTCAAATCCCAGAAGGACTATAACGATCTGCATCACACCCAGCAGCAGAGACCATAGTGGAGCAGGAAGGCCAAAATACGACTCCAGCATCACAGCAGGAACCTCTGTGTTTATACCGAACCAGCCAACATTCAATAGAGCGAAGATTATAGCCAATAGTGCTGTTCCTGATGCTCCAAAGGTTTTTTGGCTTATTGTTAGCGCAGGGAGCCCTGTTTTTCTGCCAAGCTCCTCCCAGATCGCTGCCATTATGCCTCCTATCCCAAGCACCGCGATGCACACAAGGGCTAAACCAAGGACACCCATAGAGTATGTAAAGCTCGCCACAAGCGCTGTTGTCATCGCTACGCCGCCCATAAGCCAGATAACAAAACTATCAACAGCACTTGAGGTTCTTTTCTCTACGGGTTTTGCTCCTATGTCTTCCATTATTCACCTCCTCTCATTTCGTTTCCCAGTTCAAAGAAGGAAAGAAATGCTTCTTCCCTTTCCTCTTTTTTAAAGAATCCCACTCCTTCAATATCTTAACAGCTTCACATGCAGCCTTTGCAGCACTTTCTTCCCCCTCTTTTTTAAATGTATTTCCCAGTCTATCCGCGAAAACCGTACAGATACAACCAGCCCTGAGCCCATAGATGGAAGAGAGAACAAAGAGGGCAGAGGCCTCCATTTCAAAGTTTGTTACTCCAGCTCTCCTGAGATCCTCCACCAGCTTCTCGCTCTCACTGGTCGAATAATCCTTATATCCTTTCCTGCCCTGCCCAGGGTAAAAAGAGTCTGTGGATGCGGTTATACCAAGATGGTATCTTAAACCCAAGGACTCGCATGCTTCTATAAGGGCTAAAGTAACCTCATAACTTGAGAATGAAGGATACTCTGTTCGCACATACTGCTTGCTCGTGCCCTCAAGCCTGACAGCGGCAACATCTATGATCATATCTCCGCACTCTATCCCTTCTTTTATAGCCCCGCAACTTCCAACCCTTATAAAGGTATCACACCCAATATTTGCTAACTCCTCTATGGCTATGGCTGTGCTTGGAGATCCTATGCCTGTAGAGCATGCTGATATCCCTGTGCCCCTGTATATCCCTGTAGCGCTCCTGTACTCCCTGTGGAAAGCTATCTCCTTCCCATTATCCCATAGAGCCATAATCTTTGCAATTCTCCCGGGGTCCCCTGGAAGAAGAACATAGCGTGAGAGATCTCCAGGCTTGCATGCTATGTGGTACTGCATTCTTCCCTCGCCTTCCGGCTTTTCAGCAGATCTAAAGTCCATAAGCTTTATCGCATTTTAACTAAAAATATTTTCAGTGTTCGATTCCTGCTGCGAAAAAAAATTAAATAGAATGCACGCCACTCCATCTATATGGTGGATCTTGAGAGAGCCTACAGAATACCTTTCTTCAAAGAGAATGGCTATGTGCGCAAGAAATGTAAAAGCTGTGGTAGCGCGTTCTGGACAAAGAACAAAGAACAGGAGCTGTGCGGCGATTCACCCTGTGTAGAATATTCTTTTATAGGCAAGCCTATCACCAGGAACAGATACACTGTTGATGAGATGCGAGAAGCTTTCCTCTCCTTTTTTGAGAAAAACGGCCACAAAAGGATAGAAAGCTATCCTGTAATAGCAAGGTGGAGGGACGATATATTTCTCACAATAGCAAGCATAGCCGATTTTCAACCTCATGTGACCGGCGGGGAGTGTGAGCCCCCAGCAAACCCGCTCTGCATCTCCCAGCCTTGCATAAGACTGAATGATTTAGACTCCGTGGGCAGAAGCGGGAGGCATCTCACCAACTTTGAGATGATGGCCCACCACGCCTTTAATTATAAAAGAAAGAAGATATACTGGATAAATGAGACAGTTGCGTACTGCGATGGTTTTCTTAAAAGTATAGGTGTTGATACGGATCTTGTTACGTATAAAGAGAACCCCTGGAGTGGAGGGGGGAACGCAGGTCCAGCTCTGGAGGTTCTCAGCCATGGTCTGGAGCTTGTTACTCTGGTTTTTATGAGCCTCAGGTTAGCCAATGAATCAGATGAGGATACAACAGTCATAGAGGGGGAGCGCTACACACCTATGGATATGCGCATAGTTGATACAGGCTATGGTTTAGAGCGGCTTGCATGGGCATCACAGGGCACCCCAACAGTGTACAATGCCATATATCCCCAGATGATAGATGATCTTCTAAGCAAAGCTGGCATTGATATAAATGATGAAGAAACAGCAGCTATTGTTGAAGAAAGCTCCAGATTGGCCGGGGGAATGAGTGTCAGCAGAAACATAAAGCTATTCAGAGAGCAATGCTCCAATAGACTTAAACTCCTCGGGTATAGCATAGAACCTGAGCAGATAGCAGAAGTTATAGAACCCATAGAAAAGGTATACACAATCTGCGACCACACAAAGTGCATAGCTCTTATGCTCGGTGATGGCATTGTGCCGAGTAACACGAGGGCAGGGTATCTTGCGAGGCTCATGATAAGGAGAAGTCTAAAGATACTCCAGGATCTCCGCATAGACGTAAGCCTGAGCGATCTGGTTGAGAGGCACATAAATGAGAGGCTTAAAAAATACAGAGAGGACATTGAGAGAATCAGGGAGATCATAGATATTGAAGAGAAAAAGTATGCGGAAACAATAGAGAGGGGTAAAGCAATGGTGAAGAGAGAGGTTAGAGGTAATACTACTATAGAGGATCTCATGAGATTTTATGACACTTATGGCATACCACCCGAAGTAGTCAAAACGATTGTGGATGTTGAGATACCTGATAACTTTTATTCTCTGATCGCACAGATGCACTCAAGCGAGAAGGGAATAGAAAAAGAGAAGGGAAGCAAAGAAAAAGAAGAATACCATCTCAAACCAACAGAGCTCCTTTTTTATGATAAGCCGAGAGAGTATGAATTTGAGGCAAAGGTTTTGAGATGCAGAGGAAAAGAGGTGGTGATGGATAGAACGCTGTTTTATCCTGAGGGCGGCGGGCAGCCTAGCGATATAGGTGTTTTGATCTCTGATGGTAAAGAGGTAAATGTTGTGGATGTTGAAAAGGTGAATGGAGTTGTTATCCATCATACAGATAAGGATCTCGGGGCTGCGGAGAGCAGCATTGTTTCTGGGCTGGTTAATGAAAAGAGAAGAAGGGCTCTAGAAAGAAATCACACAGCCACGCACATAATCCTGGCTGCAGCAAGAGGGCTCCTGGGAAAGCATGTTTGGCAACATGGAGCGCAGAAAGGGATTGAAAGAAGCAGGCTTGACATAACCCATTACAGGCGCATTGCGCGCAATGATCTGGAAAGAATAGAGCAAAGGGCAAATGAGATAGTTCTCTCAGATTTGCCAGTTGAAGCAAGATTCATGAAGAGGAATGAGGCTGAACAGAAGTATGGTTTCGTTCTTTATGAAGGTGGCGTGCCGAAGGGAAATGAGATAAGGGTTGTCACAATAGATTCCATAGATGCGCAGGCATGCGCTGGCACACACTGTCAACGGACTGGAGAAGTAGGCTGGATAAAGATCCTCCGTACAGAGAGGGTCCAGGATGGAGTTGAAAGAGTAGAGTTTGCAGTTGCAGACAGGGCACTTGAGGAGTTTGAAAAAAAGGAAAGGCTGATAGAGTCCCTTTGTAGCACATTCAACACAAAAGAGGAGCACCTTGAAAGGGTTGCTGGAAGGCTATTTGCAGAGTGGAAAGATATGAAAAAGAGCATTGAAAGGCTAACCGAATATGTTATAAGCGAGAGGATAAAGATACTTAATCCGGAAGAGGTGGATAACATAACGGTGTTCAAAGATTTGAATGAACTTGATGCTAAGGGCATAGTCAAGGAAGCAACAGCCCTTGCTGAGAGAGATGGGGTTGTAGCTATAATAGCAAATAATTTTGGTAACATGGCTGTTGCAAGAAATGAAAAGATAGATATAAACTGTGCAGAGCTGCTCAGAGAAGTGGAGAGGTTTGGTGGAAAAGCAGGAGGTAGGGCGAATCTTGCTCAGGGAAGTGTTCCTGCAGAGAATGCAAAGAACGCTGTCGAATACATAGAAGGGATAATAAAACTGAAGCTCGTTGAGAATGGAATCTGAGTTTCCTTTCTCAAGTCGCCAAGAGATCTCTGGCCACAGAAGGAGGGAGCAGGATAACACTCGCAAGGTTGAGTTATGAGAGATTGACAAGCGAGGCTCTGAACTCTCCGAGCGAAGAAGCTAATAGCAAATTTTCTCTGTGAAGGAGAATGCCCCAAAACCTTTTTGCTGTATTCCTGGCAGGAGTAACGGAGGCTATAAATAGTGTGAAGTCATATTTCTAAAGTATGGGCATACCAGAAGAGTTGAAAGAGACAGAAATTAAAAAAAATGTTGAGATAAAGGATTGTGCTATATTTGATATGGATGGTGTGATAACAGATACCGCTACTATTCATGCAGAGGCATGGAAAGAGACTTTAGAGCCTTTTGGCTTTGAGGATAAAGATTACTATCTTTATATAGATGGAAAGCCCAGATATGAAGGGGTTGAGAGCTTTCTTAGATCTAAAAATATATCCCTTCCATATGGTAATCCTGCTAACGATCTTTCTCAGAACACAGTGTGCGGCATCGGAAACAGAAAGAATGCAAGGTTCCTTGAAAAACTTGAGGATGGTGTGAGAACGTTTCCCACAACGATCGCATTCATAAAGGAGCTGAAGCGTATGGGTGTGAAGGTTGCGGCAGTCTCTGCGAGCAGGAACTGCAGGAAAATACTGGAGAAGGCGGGGGTGATAGAACTCTTTGACGTTGTTGTCAGTGGAGATGAGGCTCCGGGCAAGCGGGAGATATTCCTTGAGGCAGCAAAGCGCTTAGGTTGTTTGCCCGAAAGGTGTGCGGTGGTTGAAGACTCTCTGGCAGGGATTGAGGCAGCAAAGGGCTTCAAACCCGTAATAGGGATAGACCGCACGGGAAAAGGGCTTATGGATGCGGATGTGGTTGTGAAAGATCTCTCCGAGCTCTCCATCCTGAAAAAACCTGAGCCAGCTCTTGAAAACATGGGCGCAATATTTGCACATTTGAGAAGGGGTATACCAGCTGTGTTTCTTGATTATGACGGAACCCTTACCCCCATAGTAGAGAGCCCTGAGGAGGCAACACTCTCAGAGAGCATGCGAATGATTCTAAAAGCGCTCTCTACCCGTTGCAGGATAGGCATCATAAGCGGAAGAGAGCTGAAGGATGTGAAAAGGATGGTTGGGGTAGAGGGGATCTGTTATGCAGGGAGCCATGGACTGGAGATGGAGTGTGATGGATTAAATAAAGCCATAGAGCAACCAGACCTCAAAGACATAGAGGCTGAGTTAAAGAGAACCCTCGGATCTGTCAAAGGGATCCTTTTTGAAAGGAAAAGATTTTCCATTGCTGTTCACTATCGCATGGTTGATAAAGATGCTGGGAAGGTAAAAAAGGGGGTAAAAGAGGTAGCACGCAACCATCCAGAGCTAAAGCTATCTTCAGGCAAAAAAGTCCTTGAGCTTATGCCCAGAGTGGATTGGGATAAGGGAAAAGCCCTGCGAGGGTTCATTGAAAAGCTCTGGATAAATGGATCGAAGGTTGTTCCCATCTACATAGGAGATGATCGAACAGATGAGGATGCTTTCAGGGCTATAAAAGGTTGGGGGATATCCATCCTGGTCGGGAGCAGAAAGACTGCTGCGGATTATACGCTGAAAGATACTTCAGAGGTTGAAATCTTTCTGAAAGCCCTTTTGGACGACTTTGAGGAAGATACATGGGTTCTGAGATACAATGGTTTTGTACCAGAGGAAGAGAAAACCAGAGAAGCCCTGTGTACGCTCGGTAATGGATACTTTGGAACGAGGGGTGCTTCACCTGGGAACGACGTTCATTATCCAGGAACCTACATTGCAGGGTGCTATAACAGACTGAAATCAAGGGTTGATGGCAAAACCATAGAGAATGAGAGCATGGTGAATGCTCCAAATTGGCTTCCGCTCACCTTTAGAATTGGTGACAAATGGTTCGATGAACGCCTGTTTGATATTCTTGATTACAGAGAGGAGCTGGATATGAGGAGAGGCGTGTTAACAAGATTCATCAGATTTAAAGATGATCAGAACAGGTTCACAGCTCTCACAGAAAAAAGGCTGGTCCACATGGCAAACCCCCATCTTGCAGCACTTGAGCTAAAACTTGTGGCTGAGAACTGGTCTGGGGAGGTAGAGCTTAGAGCATCTCTGGATGGAAGAGTGAAAAACTCTGGTGTGGCAAGGTATCAACAGCTCAATAATGCGCATCTGAAGCCTGTAAAAAGCAGATCTCACGGAGAGATCATATCCCTTCAGGTTGAGACAAACCAATCACATATAAGGATAGCTGAAGCTGCAAGGATAAGAATCACCAGGGACGGGAAACCTGTGGATGTAAGAAGGAAGGCTGAGAAGGCTAGGGGATCCGTATCACAGAGTTTTTCCGTTAATATCGGGCAGGGGGAGAGCATCTGCGTTGAAAAGATAGTCTCCCTATTTACCTCAAGGGACAGAGCTGTGGCGGAGAGCATGATGGCTGCAGAGAAAGAGGTGAGGGCTGCTAAAGATTTTCAAACGCTACTTGAGCGTCATGTGCTCGCATGGGAGCACCTCTGGAGACGCTGCAACCTGGAGGTTGTGAACAATAAAAGGACCATGCAGATACTCCATTTGCACATATTCCATCTCCTTCAGACCATGTCTGTACACTCGATAGACATGGACGTTGGTGTTCCGCCCAGAGGGCTCCATGGGGAGGCATACAGAGGACTTATAATGTGGGATGAGCTCTTCATATTCCCGTTCATAAATCTCAGGATTCCTGACATCACAAGGGCTTTGCTCATGTACCGTTATCGTCGCCTCCCGGAAGCAAGGAGATCCGCCAGAAATGCGGGCCACAAAGGAGCGATGTATCCATGGCAGAGCGGAAGCGATGGGAGAGAGGAGAGCCAGAGGATCCATCTGAACCCTCTATCTGGTAGATGGAGGGATGACAACACATGGTTGCAGAAACACATAAACATAGCCATAGCCTACAACATCTGGCAATATTACCAGGTTACAGGCGATCTTCACTTCCTTTCCTATTATGGTGCGGAGATGCTTGTGGAGATATCCCGCTTCTGGGCAAGCATAGCAAAGAATATCCATGGAAGGTACGAGATCCATGGTATTATGGGACCCGATGAGTTCCATGATAGGTATCCTGGGGCTGAGCAGCCCGGCATAGATAACAATGCCTACACAAATGTCATGGTTGCCTGGACGCTGTGCAGGACTTTAGATGCTTTAAAACTGCTATCAGAGGAGAGAAGGGAAGCTCTGGAAGAGGATCTGGGGATTACCCGGGAGGAAAAAGAGCTCTGGGAGAATATGAGCTACCAGATGAAAATACCTTTCCATGGGGATGAGATAATAAGCCAGTTTGACCGTTACGGGACATTAGAGGAGTTTGACTGGGATCTTTACAAAAAAAAGTACGGAAATCTGCAGAGACTTGACAGAATATTGGAAGCAGAAGGGGATACTACAAACCGCTATAAGTTGTCGAAGCAAGCAGATGTGCTCATGCTCTTCTACCTTCTCTCAGAGGATGAACTTAAGAACATGTTCAACAGACTTGGTTATCAACTGAATAGAGAGATCATATGCAAAAACATCGATTATTACATGAAAAGAACATCCCATGGCTCAACTCTGAGCAGGATTGTTCATTCATGGGTCCTGGCGAAATACAACAAAGAGAGGTCATGGCAGCTCTTCAGAGAAGCTCTTGAAAGTGATATCTCCGACATACAGGGCGGCACAACCTCCGAGGGGGTTCACCTTGGGGCAATGGGTGGAACCGTTGATCTTATGCAGAGGGGATATACGGGAATGGAGACCAGAGGGGAGATGCTCTGGTTTGACCCCAACCTTCCTGAAGGGCTGAAAATGCTGGAATTCAATCTCCTCTACCGCCAGCACAATCTGAGAGTCCATATAGATAAGGAGAATCTTATAATAAGCGCTAGCCCGAGCAATGCAGCTCCAATAGGTGTAGTATTTAAAGGAGCGGTTGTGGATCTTGGGCCAGGGGAGACAAGATCCTTTCCCCTATCCCAGTGGAGCAAAAGTTTATTTTAGCCTTTCGCAATTTGCTTTGTGCGCCCCAGGCTAGTTGCCCTTGGATTTCTATTCTTTTTCATTGCTATAGCGATAGCTTTTCCACATGTGATCTATGATCAATTCATATGGAAATACTTCTGGGGGCCTATAGTAGCAGATGCAAATGGTGTATACAGCGTAGAGTATGATGGGATCACTGCGATCTCTGGCTATAATGTGGTTAACACCCTGACCTATGCTGTTCTCACAATAGTTGCACTCTATATAGCCTACGGGAAGTTAAAGGAAAGGTCCAGCAAAAAGGATGTTGAAAGGTTCATATTAGCTCTGTTCCCTCTGATAATTTACGGCTCCGTTGCTAGGGTTCTTGAGGATCTCGGCCTTTTTTTATCTCTCCAGCTCCAGGCCTTGTTTATAAGCCCGTTGATATATATACAGACCCTTATTCTCTTCCTGTGCATCATTTTTGCCTCAAAGAGAGCAGAAAATAGCAGATTACCATATCCCCTGATCACAGGTATCTTAGTATGTGATGCAGCAATTGTTCTGTTAAAGTCGCATCTGGCAATAGAGATGAGCCCGTTCTATCTCATAGCTGTAAGCGCTCTATTTATTCTTCTCTCCGTTAGATTCAGAGAGTGGCATATGCAGGGTCTTATTTTCTCTCTTTTCCTCCTGTCTCTTGCCCTGTACTACATCTTTTATTTCTCTGCTCATAGTGATGTTATGGTACTGCTTGCATCTCTCTCTCTGCCCGCATTGATCACAGCCCTATCCTTTGTTCTGCCGGCTCCAGGGTATTTTAAAAGCCCGTATAGCCTGATGGCAATCTTTTCCCAGAGCCTTGATGCCACAGCGACATACATTGGGTTATCCTATTTTGGATACTATGAAAAGCACGTTCTGCCCTCCCTCTTCATGGACTTTGCGGGACCGTGGGTGATGATACCGATAAAACTTGCGGTTGTCTTTTTGATAATATATGCTATAAAGGATGAAGATGAGACGATAAAAAAGATCATTTTGCTTTTGGTTATAATATTAGGGCTAGCGCCAGGTATAAGGGATGCGCTGAGAATAACTCTAGGGGTGTAAAAATGAAAACGAGCACGGAAAAAGAAACCAGTAACAAAACGAAAAGGGATGTGATGCTGGAAGCAGGCATATGTGATATGAGGTATGGGGTAAAAGGGATGTACATATGGCTTCCGTATGGCATGGAGATCAGAAACAGGGTTGACTCTATTATAAGAGAAGAGATGAAAAGAACATCTCATGGAGAGGTCTATTTCCCTTTGCTAATACCTGAGAACTATTTTAAGAAGGAGGAGGAGCACATAAAGGGCTTCAGCACCCAGGTCTACTGGGTAACTCATGGGGGCGATAAAAGATTAAAAAGAAAGCTCTTGCTCAGACCTACCAGTGAGACGGCAATGTACCCCTCCTTTGCTCTATGGATAAGGACCCATAGAGATCTTCCTCTGAAGATATTCCAGATCGTTAATACCTATCGCTATGAGACAAAGCAGACAAGGCCTCTGATAAGGATAAGGGAGATCCATTTCTTTGAAGCCCATACGGCACATGAGACATTCGAGGAATCTGAAAAACAGATAGCAGAGGATGCTGAAATAATGTCAAACATAGGAAAAAAGCTCTGCATCCCTTACCTCCTGAACCGAAGACCTGAGTGGGACAAGTTCGCCGGTGCTTACTACAGTATGGGCGCTGACGCTTTTATGCCTGAAGGAAAAACCCTGCAGATAGGAACTATCCACAACTATAGGGACAATTTTTCAAAGGCTTACAACATAGAATATAAGGATGATGAAGGCAAGGAGCACTATGTGCATCAGACAACCTATGGGATGAGTGAGAGGCTTATAGGCGCTGTGGTGCTACTGCACTCGGATAGCGCAGGTCTCATTCTGCCACCGGCAATAGCGCCTATAAAAGGAGTTATCATACCGGTGATATTCAAGGGTAAGGAAAAGAGGGTTATGGAATTCGCGGATGAGATACATGAGGATCTCAGGGATTTCGTGATAGATAAGAGATCCATGACTCCAGGGAACAAGTATTATGATTGGGAAAAGAAGGGCGTGCCTCTGAGAATAGAGATAGGGCCCAGGGAGGTTGATGAGAGCTGTGTTGTGATTGTGCCGAGGGACACGAAAGAGAAGATAAAGACAGCCAAAGAGGATGTGAAAGAAACAGTGGAGAGAGAGTTGAATGCGCTCAGCGATAGGCTCTACAAAAAAGCAGAAAAACTCCTCAGGGAAAAAATAGTGAACATAGAGGACATGAATAAAAGAAAGGTTAGCAGAAAGGTAGCAAGGTTCAACTGGTGCGGGAGTGAAGAGTGCGGGCACGCCATAGAAGAGTCTCTGGGCATATCCTTGCTGGGCACAGGCAGCGAGAAGGAGAAGGGAAGATGCATCTCCTGCCATAGAGAGTGCGATGCCATAGCGTATGGCGCAAAAACCTATTGATAAAAGCCCAGCTCAAAAGCCTTCAGGTTCTCCTCTGCTCTGGGATGCTTCTGAAGGACCTTTTTAACACTTTCGGCACTGACTATACCTGTTTCTTTAACCAGATAGCCGAGAAGGACCATGTTTGCGTAGAGCGCAGAAGAGAGCTCCTTCATTGCCACCGCATTTGCGGCTATCCCTTTTTCATCCTCCTTCTTGTCTGTTAGTGTTATTAGAGAAGAGTCATACACAACAACAGCATCATCACTCCAGTATTTTTTTAACCCTTTTTCATCCATGGCTACAATGATGTCTGGCTTTTCAACCACAGGATAGATTATGGGCTCAGAGGATATTATGGTATCCCCCCTTGTTATATCCCCCCTCACCTGTGCGCTGTAACTCTGGCTCTGTGCAGCATGTTTGCCTTCTATGCTTGCTGCTTCCGCCAATATGGTGCTCGCCAGAACAACTCCCTGCCCCCCGAAGCCAACAAACCTTATTGAAACCATAAACAAAAAGGTTTTCCTGCTTAAAAAGATATACTAAAAAAGAGATTAGGTATATGGCGCCTGACTGGAAGGACTATATAGCCCTATTTATAGCGGCTTTAGAGACCCTAGCCCTGCCATTTATCTTGCTCATTCTTGCCCTCATTATAGTATATATGGTCTTTTTTGTATGGCTCTAAACTGACTGATACGAGCTGAGATCAGTAGAGCCAGCAGGCAACAGAGTGCTCATCACCTTTGAGCTCGGGCTCCTTCTCCTTACATATCTCCTTAACATAAGGGCACCTAGGATGAAATCTGCACCCTGGGGGAGGATTAACAGGACTCGGTACATCCCCGGTGAGCAGTATCCTGTTCCTTTTCCTATCCGGATCTGGCACCGGCACGGCTGAGAGCAAAGCTTTGGTGTACGGATGTAAAGGGCTCTCAAATATCTCCTCTGTCTTACCTGTCTCCACCAGCTTACCAAGATACATCACAGCAACCCTCTGACTTATGTGCCTTACAACGCTAAGATCATGGCTTATCATCAGATAGCCCATTCCAAGTCTATTTTGCAGCTCTATAAGCAGATTTAAGATCTGTGCCTGAACCGAGACATCAAGAGCGCTGGTCGGTTCGTCAAGAACTATGAACTTTGGATTGGTTGCTATGGCCCTAGCCATGCATATCCTCTGCCTCTGGCCACCAGAGAATTCGTGCGGATATCTGTTCATGTGCTCTTCGTTCAGACCTACCAGAGCCAGAAGATCTACAACCCTCTTATGTAATTCCTGACCCTTTATACCGTTTAACAGAAGTGGTTCCCCAACTATCTTCTTTATGGTCATCCTCGGATTGAGAGAGCTGAAGGGATCCTGAAATACTATCTGCATCTCTCTCCGTATTCCTGCAAGCTCATTTCCCTTTACATTGGTTATGTCCTTCCCATCAAACACTATTCTGCCTGAATCAGGCTCTATAAGCCTCAGCAAGGTTCTTCCAAAGGTTGTCTTTCCGCATCCGCTCTCCCCAACAAGACCAAAGGTCTCGCCCTTCTTTATATCCAGGGATACACCGTCAACAGCATGCACATGGTTGACAACCCTCGACAGAACACCACCCCTCACAGGAAAGTATTTTTTAAGATCCTTTACTGCAATAATTGTGTCACCAGTTTCTTCCTGCGCCCCTATCATTCTGCGCCTCCATAAAGCCAGCAGGCAACCCTGTCATTGAATAGATCAGGCTCTTTTTTGCTGCATATCTCTTTAGCGTAAGGACATCTTGGATGAAACCTGCAGCCAGAAGGGGGATTGATCAGATTTGGCACAGAGCCAGGGATATTTTTTAATGCTTCCTTCTTCTTCTCTATGGTAGGTATAGCTTCCATAAGACCTCTGGTGTATGGGTGTAGAGGCTCCTTAAAAACCTCTCTAACTGTGCCCTTCTCAATTATCTTTCCAGCATACATGACAGCAACATCATCGCATGTTTCTGCTACTACGCCCAGGTTGTGGGTTATGAGCAGAACAGAAGAGCCAAACTTTTTAATAAGGTCCTTCATGAGCTCCAAGATCTGCGCCTGTATAGTAACGTCCAGAGCTGTTGTCGGCTCATCAGCTATAAGCAGTGAAGGATTGCACACCATTGCTAGAGCTATCATGCTTCTCTGACACATGCCGCCGCTGAGCTCGTGGGGATATGACTTTGCTATTCTCTCAGGTTCAGCTATGCCCACCTGATTCAGCACTTCAACAGCCTTTGCCCATGCTTCTCTTTTTCTCTCACGTCTGCTAAGATCAGCAAAGCTTTCGTCATGCAGAAGAACACTCTCAGCTATCTGCTCTCCCACAGTATAAACTGGATTTAGTGCTGTCTTTGGCTCCTGAAATATCATAGATATATCCTTACCTCTTATTGCCCGCATATTATCATCACTCA
>JAXHST010000054.1:12220-21693 GCA_034190325.1 Thermoplasmatota archaeon | reverse complement strand
GCAGAAGCCCTGGAGATCGCAAAAGAAAAAGCCACCGAGGGCTTCTCTCTCCTATCACTGGCAGAGGAGATGGAGGAGCACATGCGAAAAAGGGGCGCCTTTCCAGCGTTTCCTGTGAACATATCAATAGATGATGCTGCGGCTCATTTTACACCATCAAGCGATTGTGATCTTGATTTTAAGAGAGGGCAGATAGCGAAGATAGATTGCGGTGCATGCTATATGGGATGCATAGGGGACAGTGCGATAACTGTAGAGATAGGGAGCAATACCCAGTTTGCGCTGATAGAGAGCTCAAAAAGAGCACTGGATAGAGTGATAAAAGTGATAAAAGCGGGTATGAAAACCGGGGAGGTAGGTGCCATAATAGAGCAAGAAATATCGTCGATGGGCTTTGCGCCCATCGAAAATCTTTCAGGACATGAAGTAGCAGAGTACAACCTTCATGCCGGGATATCCATTCCAAATGTAGCGGAGAGAAGCTCTCCGGAGATAAGAGAGGAGATGTGCATAGCTGTGGAGCCCTTCGCAACCTCTGGTAGAGGCTATGTTATGGAGAGCGAGAATGGTAATATATATCAGTTTGTTGAGAAAAAGAATGTGCACAATGAAAAAGCCAGAGAGCTTATGGAAAGGTTAGCCTCCGACAGAGCTCTTTCTTCCCTGCCTTTCTGCGAGCGCTGGTGCGTCAGGGTAGGAGAACAGATGGGGATGGAGAGAAAAGATGTGCAGAGAGCTCTGAAAATGCTTGAGAGAAGCAGGGTTATAAGAAACTATCCCGTGCTGAGAGAGGTGACAGGATCTCCGGTATCACAGTGGGAGCACACACTATATATAAAAGATGAGGGTTGTGAGGTTTTAACCTCACTATAGCGCGCTCACTGTGCGTAAGAGAGTGCGTTTGTCATGAGCTCTTTGAAGAGCTCTGATGTGTCTGTTGCACCGGTAACGGCATCAACCTTAGCTGGATCCTGTTTTGCTACAAGAGACTGCGTTAGTGCTATCTCTGCCTCTGCAGGTGATACCCCACTTACAGACTGCATAATGTTTGAATACGTCTCATTGGCGCTCTTCACAGCTCCATTTTTATCAAACTCTCCGAACCATGCATTGGCTACTTTACCATTCTTTATTAGCAGAGCTGCATACGCTTTATAGCCGTGCGAATCATAGTCGTTTTCTGCACTGTAAAAGCCGGGATAGTATTTACCGCTCTTTTTCTCCACTCCTTCCTTCAGAGCTTTCTGTGCTAGGGCTTTGAATTTTTCAACACTTTCAGTAGCGCCGGTAACGGCATCGACCTTTGCTGGATCCTGTTTTGCTATGAGAGAGACAGAGAGCTTTTCCGCTGCTTCCTTTGGTGTTATCTTGCTGACAGCCTTCATTGTTTGTGAATAGCTGTTATTCAGGCTCTTCAGCTCATTGTTTTTGTTTATCTCGTCGTAGAACACCTCTGTTATCTTGCCATTCTTTACAACGATCGTTATCATGCCCTTCCAGTTATGGGCATCAAAACTATCCTCTTCAGCGTAGTATGCCCCATCCTTCAGCTGCTGCGCGTATGCGCTCTCACACCCTAAAAGGGCAAAGAGCAGCACCAGTCCTATAAGCTTTTTACCGATCATATATACCCCCAACCATTATGCTTTTCTGGATATTTATAAATTGCTGCGGTGCGTCCATAAAGCTCTTAGAACGTGCCGGAGAGTCGGCAATCTCTGAGATCCTACCTTCAATTTAGATAATCGCACAAAACAAAAATAAGATATTTATACCAAAAGTTTTATGCTCTTTGTGAAGAAGTTCATAAATGATCCAGAGAATGTTGTGAGAGAGATGCTTGAGGGGATGGAGAGATCCCATAGGGGGATAAAAGTGTCATATGATCCAGCATTTGTTTACAGAGCGGATGCACCAGACAAAAAGGTAGCCATCATATCGGGTGGAGGCTCAGGCCATGAGCCACTGCACTGTGGTTATGTTGGTTATGGTATGCTGGATGCCGCATGTCCCGGCCATGTTTTCACATCTCCAACACCTGAACAGATAATGGAGGCCTGCAAAACCGTTTATGGGGACAAAGGAGCACTGTTTATAGTTAAGAACTACAGCGGGGACGTGATGAACTTTTCTATAGCGAAAGACATGCTGAACGATGAGGGCTATGAGGTAGAGAGCACGCTTGTGGCTGATGATATTTCGATAAAAGAAAAAGAGAGAAGAAGGGGCGTTGGTGGCACTGTTTTTGTCGAAAAGATAGCTGGCGGTGCCGCAGAGAGTGGCTATGAGCTCAGAGATGTTAAGAGAGTTGCGGATAAAGTCGCAGACAACTGTGCATCCATTGGTGTGGCACTGAAGCCTTGCATCCTGCCACACACAGGAAAATCAAACTTTGAGCTTGGTGACGAGGACATGGAGTTCGGGATAGGGATACATGGGGAGCTGGGAATAGAAAGAAGGCACATCGAGAGTGCAGACAGCATAGCTGAGCTCATGTTTGATTCCATAAAGAAGGATAAGAATATGGAGGGAAAGAGGATAGCTCTGCTGATAAATGGTATGGGCGGCACACCACTCATGGAGCTCTACATTCTTGCAAGGAAGATCCTCGCTATTGGTACTGAGATCTCAGAGGTTTCTAAAGCTCTCGTTGGCAACTACATAACCTCTCTGGACATGCAGGGTGCATCACTGACAGTGCTCCTGCTGGACGAAGAGCTTGAAAGCTTTCTAAATGCCCCTGTTGACACACCAGCACTGCGTGATTAAGCGGCTAAACAATCAACAAAGTTATAATCCAAAAACCCTCTCTATCCCTATGAAGGGCAGGGATATAATCTCGATAAGAGATCTAAAAAAAGAGGAAATAGAGCTTGTTTTTTCGGTTGCAGACTCAATGGTGGACGTTGCTCTGGGAAAAAAGGAGAGCAATGTTCTGGAGCACAAAATACTCGCAACACTGTTTTTTGAGCCGAGCACAAGAACAAAGATGTCTTTCGAGAGCGCCATGCTTCGCTTGGGTGGCAGATGCATAGGCTTCTCAGATATAGGCGCAACATCCGTTGCAAAGGGAGAAAATCTGCATGATACAGTGAGAGTTATTGAGAGCTACAGTGATGCTATGGTGATAAGGCATACCAAAGAAGGTGCCGTCAGGTATGCTGCGGAGATAAGTGAAAAACCCGTTATAAATGCGGGGGATGGAAGTGGCGAGCACCCGACACAGACGCTCTTGGACCTCTACACGATGAAAAAGGCTATGGGTAGCATAGAAGGAAAGGATGTTCTGCTTGTTGGGGATCTCAAGTATGGCAGGACAGTGCACTCTCTTGCCAGAGCTCTCAGCCTGTTTGGAGCAGGGATATTTCTTATAAGCCCCAGGGAGCTTGAGATGCCTGAAGAGGTAAAGAAGGAGATAAACATAGAGGCAGAGGGGGAAAGAATAGAAGATCATATAAAAGAGGCTGATGTTATCTATGTGACGCGCATCCAGAAGGAGAGGTTCCCTGATCCTGCAGAATACGCAAAGCTCTCTGGCAGGTACAGGATAGACTCAAAGCTTTTAGAGATGGCAAAAAAGGAGTGTATAGTTATGCATCCTCTACCAAGAATAGAAGAGATTGCTTATGATGTTGACAGCACGAAGCATGCATGGTACTTTAGAGAGGCCTTCAACGGCATACCAGTGCGCATGGCTCTGCTCTCTCTGATAATGGGGGTGGTAGAGTGAGGGAGGTGAAGATTGAGGCGATAAGAAATGGAACAGTTATAGACCACATAACCGCAGGAACCGCCCTCAAGGTTCTCAGCATACTGGAGGTTGATCCAGAAGCTACCATAAGTCTTGCTATGAATGTTTCTAGCGGGAAATATGGTAAGAAGGACATTTTAAAGATAGAGAATATGGAGCTCAATGAAGATGATGTGGACAGAATAGCGCTCATTGCGCCCCAGGCCACAATAAACATAATAAGGGATGGTGAAAAAGTAAAGAAATTCAAGGTTGAGTTGCCGGATACCATAAAGGGGATAGTGAGGTGCATGAACCCGGGTTGTATAAGCAACGTTCCTAACGAGCCCGTTGAAAGGATATTCTATGTCATAGACAAGAAAGCCCCCATCCTTAAATGTAGATATTGCGGGAGAGAGATGAGTGAATTTCTGGACTATATCCTATAGAGGTGAGAATGAGCAGAGCTATTGTTGGTTTCACGGGCATGCCGGGGGCTGGTAAAAGCGAGGCTGTTTCTATCGCCAGAAGCCTGGGCTTTGAGATCTTTTCTATGGGCGATGTTGTTAGAGAAGAGGCAATAAAAAGGGGAATACCTCTGGAGGACTCAAGGATAGGGAGATTTGCCACAGAGGAGAGAGAAAGATATGGTAAAGATATATGGGCAAAAAGGACTGCAGATAAGGTAAAAGGTAATTTTATAGTCATAGATGGGATAAGGAGCATAGATGAGGTAGAGTGTTTTCGCAGAGAGTTTGGAAAGGACTTTGTGCTGATAGCCATATACACGAAGGGCGAAGAGAGATTACAGAGGATACTGAGACGCGCAAGAGAGGATGACGTGAGAAACATGGACGAGCTAGAGAACAGGGATGAAAGAGAGCTCGGATGGGGCATCGGAAATGCGATAGCCAAAGCAGACATTATGGTTGTGAACGATTCCACGCTAGAAGATTTTAGAGGGAGGGTTAAGAAAATGCTGTTGAAGCTAAAATGAGGCGGACGCGGGGGGATTTTCACGCCTTTCCGCACAGCGCTTTCTCTGAAAGGGCTGTTTTGAACCCCCGATCACCGACTTAGAAGGCCGGTGCCTTATCCAAGCTAGGCCACGCGCCCCTGTGCATAATGGCTTTTCTCTCTTATCTTTTTTATTTCCTCTGGCTTAAAAACTCCATACTCTGTTATGAAGCCGGTGACATAATCGCATGGAGTGACATCAAACGCAGGGTTTAAAGCCCTGGAGTTTTGGGGGGCTATCCTTTTACCTGATATGAAAAGGACCTCATCCTCAGAGCGCTCCTCTATAGGTATCTCGCTCCCCTCATCTATAGAAAAGTCAAAGGTGCTCACAGGTGCAGCGACGTAGAAGGGCACTCCATTTTCTTTAGCAAGAACTGATTTTTCATAGGTCCCTATCTTATTGGCGAAATCGCCATTTGATGCTATCCTGTCCGCTCCAACTATGATCAGATCGACCATGCCTTTTTTCATGAAGTAACCAGATGCCCCATCAGCGATTATGTAGTGCTCTATTCCTTCATTAGAGAGCTCCCATGCTGTGAGCTTTGCGCCCTGTAGCCTTGGCCTGGTCTCACTGACAAGAACCTTTATTTTTTTTCCTTTTTCCTTTGCCCTTCTTATGGGCGCAAGGGCTGTTCCGTAATCCACTGTTGCCAGGGCTCCTGCGTTGCAGTGGGTCATAACTGTGGAACCATCCCTGATCAGCGCTTCTCCATAGTCACCTATCCTCTTTCCCTTATCAAGTGTGCTATTACAGTATTCTATCGCGGCCCTGGGGGGGTCTTCGCTCTCCAGCATCCTATCTATAGCATAGTTGAGATCATAGGCCGTAGGTCTGGTAGCTCTGAGCGCCCCTGCAACCTCCTTTAGGTCCTTTTTCTGGAGATGTGCCTGCGCCATGGCAAAAGCAGCTGTTACGCCTATAGCCGGCGCCCCGCGAACGACCATGTCCTTTATCGCATAGCAAGCGCTGTTATAATCATCAACCTCAAAGAACTTCAGCTCTTCAGGTAAAGCTCTCTGATCTATCAGCCTTATCACGTTCCTCTCTTTATCGTACTCTACAGCTCTAACCTCTTTCCCCTCTGCCTTCATAATAACACCTACTTACCGAATCTTCTCTGCCTCTTCAGAAAAACTCTCATGCCCTTTAAGAGATCAGCTTTTGATAGCTCTGGAAAATATGTGTCTGTGAAGTAAAGTTCGCTGTATGCATTCTGCCATAGAAGAAAGTTGCTTATACGCTCTTCACCGCTTGTCCTTATTATTATATCCGGATCAGGGAGATCGCTGGTGTATAGACTCCTTGAGACTACCTCTTCATCTATGTCCTCTATGCTTAACTTCCCGTCCTTAACCTCTCCGGCTATCTTCTTCACTCCCTCTATGATCTCTTCCCTACCACCATAAGCGACAGCAACGTTAAATATGAAATTGTTGTAATTTTTTGTTTTTTCTTCTGCATACCTTATGGACTCCTGCACCTCTTCTGGCAGCATCGATACGTTGCCCATAGCCCTTATCCTTACCCCGTACTTATGAACATCTGGGTCATCTGCAAACTCTCTGAAGGCTATCTGGAATTGTTTCATAAGCGTATCAATCTCTTCTTCTCTCCTGTTAAAGTTTTCGGTTGAAAAGGCATAAACAGTAACTATGGGTATTTTCAGCTCCCTGCACCATCTCGCAAGGTCCTTTACCTTATCCTTTCCATATACGTGCCCCTGGGTGACCTTTAAACCAAGCTTCTTTGCGAATCTTCTATTTCCATCCATTATTATGGCTATGTGCTGCGGCGGTGTTTTTCCTCTATATGATGTCACAAACATCTTTCTGGTGCTCCTCTCGAAAAGGGTAATGTAAAGCTCTTCATATATCTTATGAATTATCCCGATCATCGGGTAGATCGTTTCCCTATAGAACACCCTGTACCAGAATAAGGGATCTACTGGAACATTTTTATCTGTCATCCTTACCTTTATATGTTATGTTTCTTCTATTATTTTAGAATTTCTGGTGTTACGATTCTTTTTGAGATCCCTGTGCCACTTAGAGAGCTTCTTGCAGGATATTTTCTGAGAGACCATACCACGCATCTTTCGGTTATAGACTGCTTTTTACAGGTTTGTTTCCCATTTCAAGAACCAGTTGCCCTCCCAAAACTATCTCTTTGTGATCTATCCACGCTCTCTCTAAAGACTTATCATTTAAAAAGTAAGAAAGCACACACACATTTTCTTTTGAGGCGTTGTTTGCCTTTACTGTAAATGTTTTGCCGTTCTGCAGATGTATCTTCACCTCTTCAAACACAGGACTACCAAGATCATAGAGTGGTGTTCCAGGGCATGTGGGATAAAATCCCATAGCGCTGAAAACATACCATGCGCTCATCTGACCGCAGTCCTCATTCCCGCAGAGACCATCAGCCTCTGTTCCATAAAGCTCTTCCATGATCTCCCTCACTTTTTCTTGAGTCTTCCAGGGCGCTCCTGCATGATCGTAGAGATACGCTATGTGATGGCTGGGTTCATTACCATGAGCATACTGGCCTATCAGCCCGCTGATGTCTGGTGAGCCTTTAACGACCGAAGGTTGCTCGAACATGGAGTCCAGTTTTTCAATAAATTTTTCGCTACCGCCCATAAGCTCTATAAGTCCATCAATGTCCTGAGGAGCAAAAAAGCTCCACTGCCAGGCATTTCCTTCCGTATAAAAGGGATACTGCACAGTAGGATCAAAGGGCAGGTAACCATTTAGAAACTCCAGGCGGGCAGTGGCTCCACCTCCATGCTCATAGTACTCTATAGTCATGCTATACCTGTGCCCTCCTTTTAAAGGAACGACATCAGTTGTCGGTGATCTATCCTGCCATCTATCTAAAGCTAACCTGTCATCTATAAAAACGCGCGCCCCGTCATCTGTCGTTAAAAGTATTTCATTTACGCTTTCTGGCAGGCTTAGCTTCCCGCTCCACCTGACTGAGAACTCATCCTTATTTATATTCTCTGCGGGTGAGCCCTGCCAATCAAAGTTTATCTGTTTGTCTATTCGCGTTAGCTCCGGCTTCCCGCTAAGGTTCATGTTGTTGAAATACTCCCCCTTCAACCCATTCTTACCGTCCGGGGTAAAAAAATAATCTGAAGGCAATGGATTCATATTCATCGGTCTGAACCAGGATCCATTTAAGTATCTACCATTCATAAATCCTGTGCTGGAATCGAACAGATTCCTGTAGTTTTTTGCTCTCTCAGAAAAAATTTCGTAGTCCTCTTCCTTGCCCAGAGCTTTTGCCATCTGTGCTATGCAGAAATCATCATATGCGTATTCTAAAGTTCTCGAAACTTCCTGCCCCACAGTATTTATAGGGATATAACCCGAGCTGATATAGTCCTGTAAGCCTAACCTTCCCCAGGGTTTTCCTTCCTTAGCGAGATCTGCATCTCCTGGCTTTTCTCCGTCTGTCTTCATTGCTCTGTATGCCAGCTCCACATCAAAACCTCTAAGTCCTTTCATATAAGCATCAGCTATAACTGCTTCGCTGTGAGTTCCTATCATGCAATTGTTGTCTGTGTTCGCAAGGAACCACCTTGGTAGCCCCACCTCTCCAGAGTCTTCATATATGCGTAGCATAGATCTGATGATGTCCTCCTCAACTTCTGGTTCCATAAGCACAAGGAGAGGATTTAGCGCCCTGAATGTGTCCCATAGTGAGAATAAAGTGTACTGGGTTGTGTCAGTTCTGTGAATCTTCCAGTCTATCCCTATATAAGAACCATCCACATCCGAAAAGATGTTTGGGGCTATCATGCAATGGTACAGCGCAGTGTAAAATTTTATCATATCCTCTCTTTCGCCCTTCACCTCTATCTTTCCAAGCTTTTCATTCCATGCGTCCCTGGCTTTTTCTCTATAGTTATCAAAATCCCAGCCTTTCGCCTCTTCTTCAAGGTTTTTTCCTGCTCCATCAATGCCTGTATACGATATCCCTACCTTGATCACTATGCTTTCTCTATTCTTTGTATCATAGTTAACAAAGCACCCTATATCCTCTCCTGTCTCTTCTCCCCTCCCTTCATTTATGCTTTCTCCATTCCATGTTCCATATGAAGAAAATGGCTTTGAAAATTGCGCAAAGAAATAGACCCTGTGATCGTTCCAGCCAGAAGAACGCCTGTAGCCCTCTATGGTGCTGTCCCCAACTATTTTTATGCACGCATCTGTTGTTCTGTCCCCTATTCCATGTGAAAGATCCAGTAATATGTGAGCTTCTTCGCTCTCAGGAAATGTATATCTGTGAATGCCTGTTCTCTCCGTAGCTGTGAGCTCTGCTTTCACTTTGTAATCCTCAAGCATTACAGAATAGTAGCCTGGCGAGGCTTCTTCACTATCGTGAGAGAAGGAGGATCTGTAGCTAGAATCTCCTTTTATCCCTAGCTCTCCTACCGCTGGCATGATAAGTATGTCCCCATAGTCCGCGCATCCTGTACCGCTCAGATGAGTATGGCTGAAGCCCATTATGGAGCTATCTGAGTAATGATAGCCGGAACACCAATCCCAGCCTTCTGTGCCCGTATCTGGACTGAGCTGAACCATACCGAAGGGCACGGTAGCCCCGGGAAATGTATGTCCGTGTGCATCAGTGCCTATAAAAGGATTTACATATCCCGCAAGGTCATTTTTCATAAAGCCACAGATTCTACCAATAAAGGGGGCCCTGGAGAGA
>JAXHST010000054.1:0-12120 GCA_034190325.1 Thermoplasmatota archaeon | reverse complement strand
TTTGCGCTGAGCTCATCAGCATGGTAGACAGCAAAAGCCTCCGGAAACATGGGCTCTCTGGGAGAGCCATATTCCAGTTTTCCATAGTGGCTCGCTATGATGTGCAGTATCTTATCCCTCTTCTCTTCCTTTATCTTCATGTTCAAACATCTGTTTGATACGTAGATAACGCCCAGGGTTATGTGGCCGAGAAGCCGCCCTTCCCTTGAGATCCTTATGCCATTATCGAGCTCGAGGACCTTTCCTATATCGTGAAGTAGAGATCCTGCCACCAGAAGATCCCTGTCCATCCCATGCATCTCCCCGGCTAAAAGGGCGTAATTAAGAACTTCAAGGGTGTGCTGTATAAGCCCGCCTCTCCATGCATGATGTATCTCTAAAGATCCCGGGTAGACAAAGAATCTCTCTTCAGAATTAAAGATCTCTGTCAGCAATGCTTTTATTTCCTCATCCTTGACACTATCTATGGCATTGAACAGCTCCTCACGCATAGCACTTAAATCCTTTTTTTGTGGTTTGAGCAATCCATCGAGTGAAAAATGATCTACAGGCTCTATAGAATCGCAAAGAATCTTCATCCTTCCGCCAGTTGATATGGCCCTGCCAATCACATGAACAACAGCTCCAGCTTTTATGTTTGGGGGCAAATGGTCAGATAAACATTCGATGGTCTTTGTTCCAGAGTCGAGAAGTACTATGCTTTCGCCTCTGGCCCTGGCGATGAATATATCATCTACCCTTTCATCGTTCACTATATCATCTGTGCTCTTCTTTTTCAACATGAGAAGAGAGAGATCTTCGCATATTTGAACTGTTCTCATCTATGTTAAAGTTTACAAAATGCAGAAAGCAAAGTCGACATTTTTATATAGAATAAAAACGATTAAGGGTGATAAGGATGAAGGTTAAAAATGTGTTTATTCAGGGCTATGGAGCTGCTATACCTCGCTATAGAATAAGGGATGAGACCATAGCAAAGGTCTGGGGGAGCTCAAGAGGGCCCATAGAGGAGAAAGCGGTTGGAGGGATAGATGAGGATTCTACAACAATAGCCATAGAGGCTGCCAGAAATGCTCTTAAGAGAGCAAATATGGATGGCGAAAAGGTAGGGGTGGTTTTTTTTGGGAGCGAATCCAAGGTGTATGCGGTAAAACCCACAGCAACCATAATAGCTGAGGCTATAGGAGCTACACCTCAGGTTAGCGTTGCAGACTTTGAATTTGCCTGTAAGGCTGGCACAGAGGCAATGAAATGCTGCACAGCATATGTGAGCAGCGAGCTTGCCGATTATGCTCTGGCTGTAGGCGCGGATACCGCACAGGGTAGACCTGGGGATGAGCTGGAGTACACAGCAGCCTCGGGTGGTGCAGCGTATGTGTTTTCCAGAGAGAGTGATGGGGCTATAGCGAGAGTTGATGAGATCTATTCCTTCACCACAGATACACCAGACTTCTGGAGGAGGGAGGGGCAGAAATATCCGATGCACGGTTTCAGATTTACCGGAGAGCCCGCATACTTCAAGCATGTCACTATGGCTGCCATAGAGATAATGAACTCGATGGGTGCTTCTCCCAGAGATTTTGACCACGTTATCTTTCATCAGCCAAATGTGAAGTTCCCCTCGACCGTTGCCGGGGATCTTGGCTTTACTAAAGAGCAGATAAAATATGGACTGCTCAGTGGAAGAATAGGAAACACCTACTCTGGTGCAACACCCTTAGGCCTTGCGAATGTGCTAGATCATGCTAAGCCAGGAGAGAGAGTGCTTGCTGTCTCTTTTGGCTCCGGGGCAGGAAGCGATGCAATAGCATTTACCGTCATGGATGGTGTTGAGAAAAGAAGAGATCTTGCTCCTTCTGTGGAAAGCTATATGGAGAAGAAGGTTTACATAGAATACTCCACATACCTCAGATTCAGGGGAGAGATAGATATGGGTGATTAAAATGGGCAACAACGTTTATATAGCAGGGATAGGACAGACCGCAGTTAGTGAGCACTGGGATCTCTCTTTCAGGGATCTTGCTCTTGATGCGGTAATAAGAGCAATAAAGGATTCGGAGATCGATAGAAAAAAGATAGAGGCACTGTATGTGGGCAATATGCTTGCTGGTGAGCTTGCGCAGCAGGAGCATCTTGGTGCGCTGATAGCAGACCATGCAGGCCTGCTTCCTGTAGAGGCAACACACATAGAGAGCGCCTGTTCTTCCGGTGCGGATGCTATGCGCAGAGCGTATCTGCACATAAAGAGCGGGGAGATAGACTGCGCTCTTGTTGTCGGTGCGGAGCAGATGACAGACGTGCTCACTCCCAGGGCCACTGTTGGACTTGCGGGGGCAACAGATGCTGACTACGAGGTTGCGCACGGCTTTTCATTTGTTGCTATCAATGCGCTGCTTGCGAGAAGATACATGTATGAGCACAACGTAAAGCACGAAGATCTGGCGCTGTTCCCTGTAAATTCTCACGCTAATGCTGTGCACAACCCCTATGCAATGTACAGGAATGAGATCAGTGTGGATAAGGTTTTGAAAGCACCGAGAGTTTGCGATCCTATAAGTGTCTTTGATAGCAGCCCTATATGCGATGGATCTGCTGCATGCATACTCATCAGCGAAGAGCTTATGAAGGACATCGGTATGGAAAAGAGAAAGGATCACTGCGTCAGTATAGCCTCAAGTACCTGTGCAACAGATACGTTAACGCTTTCAGCCAGAGAGGATCCTCTCACTCTAAAGGCTGCAAAGATCTCTGCAGAGAATGCATACAAAAGGGCAGAGGTTGAGCCAAAGGACATAGATCTCTTTGAGCTCCACGATGCTTTCAGCATAATGAGCGCCATGAGCCTTGAAGCATGTGGTTTTGCAGAGAGGGGAAAAGGATGCACACCGGCAAAGGAAGGGCAGATAGCGCTCGATGGCAGCATACCCATATGCACCATGGGCGGGTTAAAAGCCAGAGGGCATCCTGTGGGGGCAACAGGCGTTTACCAGATAGTTGAGTGCGTTGAGCAGCTGAGGGGTGAGGCCGGGAAGAACCAGGTCAAAGATGCAGAGATCGCGATGGCGCAGAATTTTGGTGGAAGCGGCGCAACCGTCATAACCCATATATTGAGGAGGATTTAAAATGGAAATCTCTAGAAACTGGAGGTTAAGATATCAGAGGTATATGCTGGAGGGCGCAAAGTGCCTTGACTGCGGGAACACATCTTTCCCCCCGCGCAGGGTGTGTCCGAGATGCGGATCCGAGAACTATATCCCGAGAGAGTTAAAGCCTGAGGGTGAGGTTTATTCCTATACCCTGGTTACCAGCCCGCCTGAGCACTTTGAGTCTCAGGCACCATATCCCGTGGCGATGATAAAGCTGGATGATGGGCCTATAGTATCGGCGCAGCTCACAGATGTGAATTATGAGGATGTAAAAATAGGGATGCGTGTTGAGATGGTAACCAGAAAGCTCAGGGCTTATAGCAAGAACGGGCTTATAATATACGGTTATAAATTCAAACCGGTGGAGGGATAAGATGGAGATAGAGGAAAAGATAGCAGGTGAGATAGCGCTTTCTCCGAAGCCAGGAGAAACGCTGAAGAAGTGGAGGGAGATATTCGGCCTGGGTGAGAGCGAATTGGCACAGGCTCTGGGTGTAAGTCCTTCTGTTATTAATGACTGGGAAAAGGGGAGAAGAGTCCCTTCAACAAAGAACATAAAAAAGATAGTCAGGACGTTCATAGAGCTGGATTCTAGCAGAGGGGGGGCAATACTTAACAGATACGCTTCTGTTGAGAACAGCGATGCCATATTCGCTATGGAGGAGCTTCCGACGCCAGTTAAAGCAAAGAGATTTGTGGAAGCTATAGATGGCAAGATTGTCGGGTATCCTGAAGGCATAAATAGGGATATATATGGTTATACGGTCATGGACAGTGTAAAGACAATAACCTCATTCGGCGCTCTTGATTATCTGCGCATCTTTGGCTGGAGCAATCAGAGAGCTCTTGTTTTCTGCGGGGTCAAGTTTGGCAGGAGCCCTATGATAGCTGTGAGGGCACAGCCAATAAAGCCGGCGATGATTATTTTCCATCAGCCTGATAGGGTTGATGAACTTGCCATAAAGCTTGCGGAGGTCGAGAAGATACCTCTGGTTACAACTGATCTCACCCTAAAAAAGATGCTTGATGCGCTTGGCGCTCTAAAGCGATGAAAAAAGCGCAGCGGCTAAAAGCCTAGAGTGATAGATGGAGAGAACTGCTCCAGAGGCCATGGATGTTGCAGTAGCTGGAGGAGTAGATAGTCCCCGGCTTTATGGTCGTGAAGTAGAAGATCACTGAAGGGTGGGAATAAACGCCGCTCAACTCCTGTGTTGAAGCCCCATGGGAACGGAACTCAAACCTTCCCAGTTCGTATGGAAAGTTCTCTCCCTCTGGCAGGAAATAGAGATCTATCCACTCTATGTGGTGTTCAATTGTGTTTGGATGTGGTATCTCTTTACCAACCGTCACCTTTACTTCAACAACATTCTCTGAGCTCTCTTGAATCTCTATCACCGGCACATGCTTTTCGCTCTTCCAGTCTGCCGTCTGATAGAGATCCCCCATATCGGATTGCGCAAGGGCGCACGATAGCATCAGCAGAACACAGGTCGCAACAACTGCTTTCATAGTTTTATCTCCATTCTTTATGGATTAACATATTCATAACTCTTTTCTGCTCTATGCATCAGTTTATTGCTAAATGATCCATGAATCGCTTTCACATTTTTTCTATGCGATCGAAAGCAGCTTTCATGATAGAGCAGGAGCTAGAAGGGCAAAAAAGTGATATACGTAACCGGAGCTTAAGAGTATGCAGAAAATATTGTGTAGAGAGCTCTTTACGGGAAAAGAGATTATAAATGATGCTTTTGTGGTTTTTGATAGCAGCATAGTAGACCTTGGAAAGGGTAGAGGTGAGGGCTATGATTGTGAGACAATAAAGGCGGATTTTGTTATGCCGGGCTTTGTTGATTCTCACACCCATGCGGTCTTTGCGGGCTCCAGAGAAAGGGAGCTTGAAATGAAACTGGAGGGAAAAAGATATATGGAGATCCTGAGAGCCGGCTATGGCATAAACAGAACCGTAAAGGACACAACAGGGGCGGATGATGATAAGATTCTGCAGGAATCCATAGCGCGTATAGATAGAGCGATAGAGCATGGAACAACAACGATGGAGGTGAAGTGCGGATATGGGGTGACGATGGATCAGGAGCTGAGGCTTCTCGGTCTTATAGATGAGCTTAAGCAAAGGCTCAGAGATAGAATAGACATAGTACCGACGTTCCTGGCGCACATAAAGCCATACGATGGGTATGCCGAAGAGCTTATAGAAGAAATGGAGAGGATAAAAGGTAAGGCAGAGTTCTTTGATGTCTTTATGGATGCATTTGGTTATGAGGACACAGAAAAGCTGCTGGAGAGAGCAAAGAGACTTGGATTGAAGCTAAAGCTGCATGCAGATGAGTTCTCAGATTGTGGCGGAATAGCGCTTGCAGCAAATGCTGGTTGCGTATCGGTTGATCACCTGATAAAGAGCTCTCTGGATAGCTTTAAAGCTCTTGGCTCTGAAAGGTCGCCAGTGCCCTGCCTTTTGCCTGCGACCTCATTTTCCTCCTTTGAGCCCTATGCAAAAGGAGCAGAGATCGTTGCGATGGGGGTTCCTGCAGCTTTAGCTACAGACATGAATCCGAACTGCTGGTGCGAGAACATGGGATTTGTTGCAGATCTTGCCTGCTATTGCATGCGCATGAAACCCATAGATGTCTTAAAAGGAATAACACTAAATGGGGCCAGAGCTTTAGCTTTGAAAGACAGGGGATATATCGCAAAAGGGGCTATAGCTGATTTAGTCATAACAGAAGCCAGGAATCATATGGATTTCTTCTCAAAATTTGGAACAAAAAAGGTTAAAAGTGTAATAAAAAGAGGAAAGAAAGTGTTTTAGTCTTTAATCTCAGTACCTTCTTCTCGGTTGTGATTCTCTCGCTTCATCTATCTTAAGGCTTCTTCCCTTGAAATCCTTTCCGTTCAAAGCCTCCATAGCTTTCTTCGCTTCTTCTTCACTCTCCATTTCTACGAATCCAAAGCCTCTGCCCTGGATCACTTTCACTTCTTTCACGTTTCCGTAGCTCGCAAAGAGCTGTCTGAGCTCGTCGTTTGTTGCAGAGTAGCTCAGATTCCCGATATACAGTCTGTTCATCTAACTTACCTCTGATGGTAGAAGGTCTATTGTCTTTAAATAGTTTGCTATTGTTTTCGTATTACATGCTCTGGTCTCAAAGCTTTTATCAGGATATTGCACCAGTTTTTCTGTCTTCGCATCACAGTTCTCCAACAAAACCCGGGATCCTTGGAAAAGGCTGAACCTCGCAAACATGTTTTGAGCCACAGATCCATGCAATCAATCGCTCTATTCCAATCCCTGCTCCAGCCGTAGGCTTTATTCTACCGCTTTTTGCCAGCTCAAGGGGCGCTTTATAGCTCTCTTTTCTCACACCATCCCTCTCCATCTTATGTATTATCTTGTGGTACTCGTATTCCCTTCTTGAGCCTGAGAGAACCTCACCGAAGCCTGGTAAATAAAGATCGTAGTTATCCCATTTACCCGTATCAAAATCCTCAAAATCATAGAACTCCCTCGGCATGTTCACAACCCAGCAAAACTCTTTTTCGTTACCTGTGACTTCATAGATATGGAAGGGTCTTTCAGGAACGCTGAGATCTCTATCTAAGAGCTTTAATTCCTCTTTTGCCTCAACTCTAAGGTGCGTTATAAGCCCGCACAATAGATCTTCAACCATATTCATAATGTCTCTAGAGCTGGCGTGCCTTACCTCAAAGTCGAGCTGTGTGAATTCATAGGAATGTATCCCTGTTGCTGCTCTGTCTCTTCTCTCTATCCTTATGTTTGGAGAGAGTGTAAAGAGTCTGTCATAAAGAAGAGAGCATGCTGTTATCTTATGCACGATCATGCTCTGCATGGCTCTCACCTCTCTTCCATAGATCTCTACCTCAACCCTTTTTTCTATGGATGCCTGCGGGTCAGGCCACAGGGGATCTGTGACCCTGGAAAGAACCACAGGCAGGAGCCAGTTGAAGCCTCTGGAGACAAAAGCCTGAGTCAGATAGCTCAGGGTCTTTGTGGCTATAGATCCTATTGCTTTTTTCCTCTCTATCTCCTCTCCAGACAGGTGATGAATTTCCTTAGGCATCTCTGCGAGCATGCTGTGTGTTAGGACTCCGGGAAATAAAAACATTTTGTCTTAATTATTGACATAATGTAAATTTTAATACAAAACTTTTTTATTTTATAGACATATTGTCCACATGGATGGGAAAGACCTCCGCATAATCGAAGAGCTGAAGGAGAACGGAAGGGAGAGCACGACAAGGATCGCTGGTAAGCTGAACATGCCGAGGGTAACCGTGCACGAGAGAATAAAGAGGCTCGTGGAGGAGAGGGTGATAAAGAGATTCACCGTGCAGCTCGACTACCACAAGCTCGGGCTGAGCACCACCGCATTTGTTCTGGTGTCCTTCTCGTCCACCACAGGAAAGACGCAGAGCGAGCTGGCAGAGGAGATAGCAAGAATACCGAACGTCTTTGAAGTGCACATAATCTCAGGAGAATGGGACCTCGTTGTGAAAGCGAGAGCGGGGAGCGTTGAGGAACTGGGTGATCTCGTTGTCAACCGCCTGAGGCTCCTCAAGGGGGTTGAGAAAACGATAAGCTGTTTCTCGTTCAGGGGGGTAAAGGAAGAGGTCTAAGCTGGAAAAAGATATAAGAAAGGCCGCACCATTTATGGATATGTATTCTGCAGAAGAGGTTGTGGAACTGGCGATAAACACCGAGAAGAACGGAAAGAAGTTTTATGACGGGGCGGCGAAGAGCGCAGAGAGTCAGTCCGTCAGAGAGTTGTTCGATTTCCTTGCAACGCAGGAGGAAGCTCACCGTAGAAGGTTCGAGGCCCTCAGGGGAAGAACGGAAAAGCTTGTACAACCTGAGGATATGGAGGAGGTCACAAAGTATCTCAACGCGATAGTAGCGTCGGAGTTTTTTATGGGTAACGACAAGGCATTGGCGAGAGCGGGGAGAGCAAAGACAAGGGATGAGCTTCTCTCCTTTGCACTGCAGTTCGAGAAGGAAACACTTCTCTTCTTCACACAGATATCAGAGCTCGCTGAAGGCAGAACGAAAGCGGTCTTGAAAGAGATAATAGGAGAGGAGAAGAAGCACGTGAAGATGATAACGGAGCTCCTGAGAGAGCAGGGAATAGCTTAGGATTCGGATTTTTCTCCTCCCAGGCAAAAACTATACTTCTTTCCATCTGCGCACTCCCTTATAGGCCTCATCTGCTGATATGCGCATAATCCTTGAAATCTCCTGTAACTGCGAACTTCACAAGCAAGCCTCTACAGAGAGCAAAAAAATGAGATGATTGATTTTAGCATAAGTGATAACACTCCTTTACATTTGCCATCTCTCAAACGCATAGTCTGCGATCTTAATGACACTGGAGCAGAATTGAGAATGCCTGCAATGCCGTGCGAGCTGTCCATTAAAAAAGGAGCTCTGGCAGCTCCATCAAGCCTGACGCTCCATGGTAACTGGTAGCGTGCTGTGCGATCATGCTCAGGATTAGCCTGGAATTTGTCCCAAAGCTATCGCCACAGAAATATATATATATAATAAAGTTTATTAGAATCGGTGAGATAATGCGATCTTTGCTAACAGCAGTAATGGCAGCTCTGCTGCTTGGGCTTGTAGTGGGTATGCCCGTGAGGGCAAGGGCTCTTGAGGAAGAAGGCGCAATAACACAGCCGAGGGAGATAAATCCAGTAACCAATGCTATCACTGCGGCATTAGTGCTGGGGCCTCTTGCTGGGGCGCTATCTTTTGCGGTGGGCTTCGCTATGATAATAGTTGGATTTGCTTTTGCGCTTACGATTATCGGTGCTCCCCTTGGTATATTCATTATATTTCTAGGTCTCATCTTCATGTTCATTCTGCCCATACTGTGCGTGGTGATAGGATCCCCCATAGGGTTTATGCTCGGCCTTGGTGAGGGGATAGCGTTGATACCCCAGGAAATAGGAGACTTTATAATAAGGCTGGTTGATGCCTGTGTTCCGGGGTGAAAAAATGAATAAAGTGATAGTGATAGGAATGGCAATTCTGCTGCTTGGGCTTGTTGTGAGTATGCCCGTGAGGGCGAACGCTCTTGAAAACACAATGGAAAAGGGAAATGTGGTAGAGGGCGAAATAACACAGCCAAGGGAAGGGCTACTCAGTGCTCTTGCTCTGGGTATTCCTTTAGGCCTTTTGGGCGCTCTCCTTGGTCTGGGTGCAGGCATATTATTTATGCTGTTTCTCGGGCTACTAGGGGCGGTTCTGGGACTCTTTGTAACAGCCATCTTCCTTGGCGCTCTGGGCGCTCTTGCTGGTGGAGTCCTTGGGCTTGCTCTTGGGATTGTAGTGGCTGTTGTTATAGGAGTTCTGGCGATATTCATCATAGGAATACCAGTGGGAGCGATAGTCGGGATGATTCTCTTTGCCATTGTAGCGATTATCCTGATCCTCATTAAGAATGGTGTAGTAGTCGCTCTGACAGGACCTCTCTCAGTGCTTGCTCTTCCCGCCCTTGCGCCTATGGATCTCCTTGTCATAGCCATCGCGATAATAGCAGGTGCGATAGCAGGAATCACAATAGGCCCGCTGGTGACATTCTTCCTGCTCGTTGTGCTAGGGACGCTGTTCTTTGCCCTGCTCGGAGGGATCATAGGGTTTATGGGAGGGTTTGGAGGACCACTAGCAATCTTTGTTCTTATAGCCCTTGCGATACTGACAATATCTACGCTGGTCCTGGGGGTTATAGGAGGAGGTCTTGGTCTTCTTGGTGGAGCAGGTGCTGGGCTTATAGTTGGCGCGCTGGCTGGGGTAATAATCGGTCTACTTGTAGCAGGTGCGGCATTTGTTATAGGACTAATTCTAGCAGCGGCGCTCTCAACCAATCCGATCACGATCTGGATAGCACTTGCTGTTTTGGCTATAGCATTGGCCATCGGGGTGGTTTGTGGTGCCATAGTACTTGGTGCTTGCGCAATTGGTGGAGCGGCCATAGGAGCTGTAATCGGAGCGCTCGGTCTGGGGCTAGTTGGCCTGATTCTCGGGGTGATCACGGGGCTAGGCGCTGCGGCACTTCTGGCAGCCGCTATGAGCATAGTTCCGGGCTTTATCCTTGGAGGGGTCGGGCTTGCGCTTGGTCTGCTGCTGATACCCGTATTCATATATCTGGGCTACAAGCTCTTCAGCGGATCGGGCTTTGTAGCTGGGGCTCTGGCACCGCTGCCCTGAGCGCTCCCCCTCTTTTTTTCTTTTTTTTTGTCTTTTTTCTGTTTTTATCCTTCTATCGCAGGATTATAAACAGTACTTCCGAAAGTTCATTTAGTCTCTCTTAGCTAAAAGTATTTATGCACGCATGCGCAGATTGCCCCATTACGGGATAGGACAATGAAGTGCGCATACACGCAAAGGGACAAGAGAAAATCTTGTTAAAAAGGCTATTGTAAGGATGATAAGCAGCTTATTGGGTGCTCTCCTCCCCCGGTTCCTTCCCTGAAGTTTTTGTCTCTGCTTCCTGAGTCTCTGCTTCCTGAGTCTCTGCTTCCTGAGTCTCTGCTTCCTGAGTCTCTGCTTCCTGAGTCTCTGCTTCCTGAGTCTCTGCTTCCTGAGTCTCTGCTTCCTGAGTCTCTGCTTCCTGAGTCTCTGCTTCCCCCACTGTCTGCGCTTCAGGTTCTTTCTCTACAGGCCGCTCTTCACCTTTTTTCTCCTCAGTAACGTATTCCTCTACGAATCTCACCTTGTTTACCTCTGCGTAATCCCTGAGATCTCCCACGACGGCGAACTTTACCAGAAACCAGCGCTGATCGCTCTTGCAGATCTCTGGCAGAACCACATTTATGAATTCTCCTTCATGAGATATCTTAAATCCCTCATAGCTGGGATAATACATCTCTATTATCGCCTGTACCTTTCTCTCTGGCTCTTCCACCTTTTCAAGGATCTTGAATTTGTACTTCAGAGTCTTGCCTGCGAGCGGATCATTGAAGTCAACTATCACTCTGCCAGCGGTCGCCGCGATAACTGTGCCTCTCCTGTTCCTTATGCTGACCTCCATCCCGGGTTGAGGCTCTATCCTCTCTCGCCTGAACTCTCTCACGGAGAAGGTCTCAACCATCCTCGGGTCTCTGGTGCCATAGCCTTCATCCTCCCCAAACTCCACCTCTTTTTCCTCGCCCACACCGGCGTCCACCAGAGTCTTCTCGAATCCTCTGACCAGCCTCCCCGCGCCGATTATGACCGGTAGGGGACTGTATTTTTGATTCTCATTATATATCTCATTCTCCCTTGCCAGATCCTCATGTGTCGTGTCAAACAGCTTACCATCTGCGTAAGCGTCATACTCAACATAAATTATATCTCCCTTCTCCATGGAGCAGGAATCACATTATGCATATAAAAGGATTATGGGAGACTCCTTAATCACCTAACTGGTTCACTCCCAAGAGGGAGAAGTTTTATCTATTCTCTTTTGCATACGGAATCATGGATATAAAGGCACCGAGGGGCGAGAGCATAAGTTGTAAAGGGTGGAAACAGGAGGCTTTTTTGAGGCTTCTGATGAACAACCTTGAGAATGCTGAGAAGCCGGAGGAGCTCATAGTATATGGTGGCTCAGGAAAAGCAGCACGCAACTGGGAGTGCTTTGATGCTATTGTTAAAGCGCTCAGAGAGCTTGAGAGCGATGAGACCCTGCTAATACAATCCGGCAAGCCTGTTGCGACATTCAAAACGACAGAGTTTGGCCCGAGAGTGTTGATAGCAAATGCCAACCTTGTGCCCTACTGGTCAAACTGGGAATATTTCAGGATGCTGGAGAAGAAAGGACTCACAATGTATGGACAGATGACCGCTGGCTCATGGTGTTATATAGGCACGCAGGGAATAATACAGGGCACCTACGAAACATTTGCTTCCTGCGCTAACCTTCATTTTGGAGGGTCGCTGAAGGGCAGGATAGCCCTCAGT
>JAXHST010000053.1:0-2238 GCA_034190325.1 Thermoplasmatota archaeon | reverse complement strand
AGTTGCTACAGAGTCGTTGTATACCAGCACTTTGTCTGCTATGTCCAGCATGCCCAATATGCCGTTGACAGCGATCTCATCCTCTGTAGTGTCTATATCTGGCATGCATACTGAGATCGTTTTGACTCTTCTGATCCCGAGGGGCCTGGCGGCTGTAAAAAAAGCATTGCTCAGCGCCTCCCGCAGAGCCTCAGCGCCCTCTCTTTTATACCTCGCTCCATCGCTTTCCCCTTTAGAGACAACCCTTCCATCGAGATCACAGATCCAGCATCTTGCTCTCTCATCTACGAATATTCCTGCGACATAATCCATAACAAAAATATGAGATGGAATACTTAATACTTTCTTATATATCTATTCAAAGAGATCCACAGCTTTTTCTCCATCCCAAATCTTTCTTGCTCCTTTCTCCTCCGCCTTTAGCATGAGAGATCTCCCTCCTTTCACAGGTATAATAAAATATTCCTCGACTGTTTTGCCTTTAAGGACAAGCTTTATCTTGCTTTCCCCTCTTTCTCCAGTGTCAGGATCTATGTATTCATAGCGCACGAAAGATCCGCGATCTATCAGCTTTCTGACCTCTTTCTTTCCCTTTTTGCTCTCTGTTATCACTTCTTCAGGATACTCCATGGATCTTATGTAGGGCACATGATCTATTTATATTTACATCCCCAGGTGGTAAGCGATGAACTCATCCCACAAACTATCGTAAGAGAACTTTAGATCTCCATAGCCATTGAGATAGCCAGACTCCATTGTCGGCATCCATATGCTTATGCCATGCGCATTGGCCCTTGAGCCGTGATTTTCTGCTATGACGCAGCTTTCTATCGCTTCCATAAGCTCCATGCCCTGCATAGCTTCAGCGAATGAGTAGAGATCAGCATAATCGCTGTTGCCCTCTTCATCAAAATGCTGGAAGTAATATGTGCTGTTCAGCGAAACATCCATATTTTCGCTCATTATTCCATCGCAAAATCTGTTTAATGACTCCACAACATATGGGAGTTCAGAGGTTCTTATGGCAGATAGCGTTGAGGTCGATGTTCCCACATAGCTCTCAACTATTATCCTTGCGAGATCTTCTGGCGCATAGGCATATCCTGCCTCCTGCAATACGATATCATAGGACCATCCTGTGGATTGCTCGATCTCCTCAGAGCCCACTATCACAGGCGCATAGTCCTTGAGCTCGTACGCTACCTCGATCATCTGCATGAGGCATGCATCAAAGCCAAGGAGGTCTATGGGGTACTGGGATGTTATCGTGCTCATAGCATAATCCAGCTCCTCCATCGTGAGCTCATCGTAATTGTCAACGCAGATGCTCTTTATGGGTGTGGGGTTTTCCTGTGGATAAGAATCTATCCAGCCGCTTCCATGGTTCCAGAGTATGAGCGCTTTCCTCCTTGCCGGAAAGCTTGAGGATGCCCACATAGCAAAATCAATAAGTGTCTCAGGATCCCCCATGTTAGCTTCACCTATATCCTCTATGAGCTTTGAATCGATCTTTTTGTAATCACCAGTTTCTTCTGTTCTATCCGGGGCTATCAAATATCTTCTTGTTGTGTCCCATCCATCATTGGATGTGTCGCAGAGCCCTCTATCAAACTGCACCACAACTGTTACGCTTTCGCTTATGCCCATCTCCATCTCATTTATATCCGTTATGCCGGGCTCTTCCAGGCTGAAGTAGCATGTATCGCTCACAGGTCTATCTCCATCCATGTAGACCATTATGAGCCATTCCGCGGGCGTCTGCGCTTCCGCTGGAATTGAAACAGAGACTAAAGCTAAAAAAATGCAGAGAGAGATAAAGACAGTCTTCATTCTATCACCTCTATATCAGAGGTTATCAGCAGGGGCTTCAGCTCCTTTCCATCCTGAAGGAGCTTTATTTCTCCTTTAGCTCTGACTTTTTTATCGTACAGGCTATCTATATAATCGTAGAACCCGGGCCCATCTCGCTCTATGCTCACAGTGAGGATCTCTCCCTCTTCTTCTATGCCCCATAGATCACCACGAACCCATGCGAAGTAGGCTCTATCCGTAAAGATGCCCTCAACAGTCACATTCTTCCCATCAAAATTCTCTGGCTCCTCAAGGATCTCTCCGATGCCGGTTATGGTCTCTCTACCGAGAAGTCTGTTAAGCCAATCTCTCCACGGTTGCGCTTCTGCTGTAGTGATCGAAGCGGCGACAAAGAAAAGCAGCAACAGAGCTATTCCTTTCTTTTTT
>JAXHST010000052.1:0-45291 GCA_034190325.1 Thermoplasmatota archaeon | reverse complement strand
ACCTTTTCTTCATAGCCTTCACTCAACAACCTCTTCGCGGTCTTTGGAAGGGTTTTTGGCCCTATAACCGCCCCGGGGCGATTTATGTCATCCATGTAATCGCTCTCAAGCATGAATTCTTTCATGCTCTCGCATGCATTTCTGGCATTCTCGTACGTCGCTATCATGCTTGGAGTCAAACCAAAGGTCTCCCTGACTACAGGAGAAAAGTGCTTTACAACCCTTCTTTTCTCTATTCCAGCCCTATCCGCAAGAGCACTGAGATCTTCATACGTCCTCTCAGCGCTCTCACTGTGGATTATAACCGCGCAGTTAACATCCTTTGATCTCTCAAAACCGTATTCTATGACCTCATTCGAAGCTTCAAGCTCTTCTTTGCTGACTTCATAGTGTGGCCTCCCTATCTCCCCTATGGCGCACGCTTTTCCCTCCTCTATGTATCTGACCGCGAGATCTACAGCATCTTTCAGCAGCTCTTTTCCCTCCTTTACCCCCATTTCGCTTATCCGCGCTGGATGGACGCCAAGAGCCGTGAAAACCCTTATCCCTGTTTCTTTCTTAACTCTATCAGCCATAGATAATAGGAGCTCATATTCCTCTATCACATCGTTTCTGTTTTTTAGCCTTGAGAGGTAGGGTTTGCTGACCAGCATGAATGCGCTTCCGCCAGCTCTTTCAAAATCCTTTGCGGCATCTATGCATCTTCCTCCGGGATCGAGATGGAAGTGCGCATCAAACAGTATCGGAGCACCATTCATGAATAAAAATATAAGTGTGTTATGTATTATATTTTTGGTGTTAAAAATGGCTCCAGCAGATGTCCCAGAGGGAATGAGAGAGGAATATGAGAGAAACTACAAGACGATAACGAAGGGCAGAGAGAGGTTGATGCTCTTCGCAGGGGATCAGAAGGTTGAGCATATGAACAATGATTTCTATGGCGAAAAGATTCCAATAGATGACGCAGATCCAGAGCATCTTTTCAGGATAGCCTCACGAGCGAAAATAGGCGCTTTTGCCACACAGCTTGGCCTGATAGCGAGGTATGGTGCGGACTATGACAGGGTGCCTTACATAGCAAAGCTCAACTCAAAAACGCACCTCATAAAAACGAGCCAGAGGGATCCCTTCAGCAATCAGTGGATAGATGTCGAACAGGTTGTTGAGTTCAAGAAAGAGAGTGGATTAGATATCTGCGGTGTGGGCTACACAATATACCCTGGTTCTGAGTTCGAAGGCGAGCTATTCAGGCAGGCCGCGCAAACAGTTTACAGAGCCCATAAAAATGGTCTGGTTACCGTTATATGGGCATATCCCAGGGGGAAGGCTGTTCAGAATGAGCTAGATCCACACATAATAGCAGGTGCTTCTGGCATAGTTGCATGCCTCGGCTCGGACTTTGTTAAGGTTAACTATCCAAAAGCCGAGAAGCCTGCAGAGGCTTTAAAGGAGGCTGTGATTGCCGCAGGCAGAACAAAGCTATTGTGCGCTGGGGGCTCAAAGAAGGGCGAGAGAGAATTCCTCCAGATGCTATGGGATCAGATACACATAGGTGGAGCAAGCGGGAATGCAACGGGGCGCAACATACACCAGCGCTCATTGCAGGATGCCATAAAGATGTGCAACGCTATCCATGCAATAACGGTAGAGGATAAGAGCGTTGAAGAAGCATGGTCAATATACAGAGATTGAGCAGGACCAAAATAGTATGCACCATAGGCCCTGCTTCCACCAGCAGAGTTAAGGCTCTTGTAAGGGCTGGCATGAGCTGTGCCAGGCTAAATCTTGTGCATGGAAACATAGAGGAGCACATAGCGCTTGCTGATAGAATAAGGAGGATCTCTGATAGCATAGCAATCCTTGCAGATCTACCTGGACCAAAGATAAGGCTTGGCAAATTAAAGATAGAGCCCAGATATCTGAAGAGAGACGAGGTTGTAGAGCTCTCTGAGGGCATGGAAGCTGAGGATGAGAGCATACCCGTGGATTATGCAGGCTTTTTAAAAAATGTTGATAGGGGAGATTCAATATTCATAAATGATGGTCTCATCCAGCTGAAGGTGCTGGAGAAAGAGGGGAGCAGAGTCAGGTGCAGGGTTCTTGCTGGTGGTGAAATACTATCGCACAAAGGGGTCAACATGCCAGCAAAGAAGCTTGAATACGATAGAACTAAAGATCTCGAGCTCTGCGAAAAGATCGCTGACCATGTGGATGCAATAGGGGTCTCATTCGTGAGTGATGAGAGAGACGTTGAGGCCATCAAAGCGAAAGCAAAAGGAGCAGAGATCATAGCGAAGATAGAGAGAAGGGGAGGAGTTGAGAACATAAAGAGCATCCTTGAGAGCGCTGATGGAATAATGATTGCAAGAGGTGACCTTGGCGTAGAGGTGGGTTTAGAGAACATACCGGTAGCACAGAAGAGATTGATCCGGGAAGCAAACGTGGCTGGAAAGCCTGTGATAACAGCAACCCAGATGCTTCTCTCCATGGTTGAGAACAAAAGGCCTACAAGAGCGGAGGTTGCTGACGTTGCGAATGCTATACTCGATGGCACTGATGCGGTTATGCTCTCAGAGGAAACAGCGATGGGAAAGCACCCCATAGAGGCTGTGAGGATGATGAAGAGGATAGCACTAACAACAGAAAAGAGCAGAGAGAACTTCTTTCTGAACGGCTGGAAAAAAGAGCGCAGTGTTGAAGACATCATATCTTATGATGCTTATGAAGCCGCAGAGGCCATGAGAATAGAATACATTCTAACCCCAACTCGCACTGGAGGCACACCAATGAGGGTTTCAAGGTTTAAACCGAGAGCAAGGATAATAGCATTTACCAGCGACGAGAGGGTTAAGCGCTTCCTTTCCTTATCCTATGGTGTCTATCCAGTTCTTAGTGGCGAGGAAGAGTCCGAGGTCGTGAAAAGAGCAAGAGAGGTTATAGGCAGGGGCTCTCATGAAAAAGGAAAAGGAGAAAAAGTGAGGGTTGTGCTCACAAGGGGGGCTGTTACAGGCAAAGCCAGAGGGACAAACACCCTGAAGATCATAGAGATCTAGATAAATATTGTTCTCTTATAGAGCCCTGAAGAGAAGTGGCAGGATAGTTTTGTTCTGATATGAGCCCTTCTGAACTTCATCGCAAACGCACTTTAGAGCACTCCTCATAAGACTACTCCTGCATCGCTCCCTACGCCAGGCTCTATGCTCTGATACAGGAGATATAGATCTATGTGCTTTTTTCTTCAACATCCTTCTTAGATGCGTATGTGATATAGCCTCCCACATAGTTTTTCACTCTGAATCCTCTGTGCTTCAATATTCTGTATGCTAAATAACTGCGGTAGCCCTCCCTGCAATATACCACATACGCTCTATCCCTCTCCAGCTCCCTATCTCTCAGGTTATCTACTGGTATGTTGATAGCCCCATCAGCATGTCCGTGCTTATACTCTCTTTCGGTTCTTACATCTATAAAAGTCTCTCCATTCTCTACATAACATGGTTTAACGCTACCATCAACTATGTGCGATCCAACCATGCCAGCCAGGTTCACAGGATCTCTAGCTGAGCCAAATGGTGGAGCATAAGCAAGATTCAGGTGCTCCAGATCCCTTATGTTAGCGCCAAAGTATATGGCTGTTGCGATAACATCTATCCTCTTATCAACCCCATCCTCACCGGCTATCTGTGCTCCGAGGATCCTTCCGTCTCTCTCAACTATGAGCTTCATATGCAACGTTTTGGCACCTGGATAGTACTCTGCATGGCTCTGCGGATGGGTGTAAACCGGAAAGAGGTCATAGCCCTCATTCTTTGCCTCATTCTCAGAAAGCCCTGTTTTTGCTGCTACCATACTGCCTGCTCTTATTATGAAGGTGCCCAGTGTTCCTCTATAACTCAGATCACTACCTGCAGCGTTTGCTCCCGCTACCCTTCCTTGCTGATTTGCAGGTCCGGCAAGCGCAATCCACGCAGGCTTTCCTGTAACAATATTTTTTGACTCGACACAATCACCAGCAGCGTATATCCCTTTTACGTTTGTCTCCATCCTTTCATTCACCTTTATCCCTCTGTTTCCGATCTCTATCCCTGCACTCTTCGCAAGCTCTATCTCTGGTTTCACACCAACAGAGGCAAAAACAAGGTCGCACTTCACTCTTTCTCCATTATCGAGAAGCGCCTCTCTTATTACGTCATCTTCCATGATAAAATCCTTAACGCTCCTCTTCAGGATAACATCTACACCCATAGCTCTGAGCTCTTTTTCCATGTATATAGCTATATCCGCATCCATGTTCGGTAGCACCCGGGGCATGAGCTCTACCACAGTAACATTCAAACCGCGGCGCACTAAAGCTTCAGCGGTCTCTAGCCCTATAAAACCTGCTCCTATCACTAAAGCTCTCTGCGGCCTCTTTTCTTCTATAAATGATCTCATGCGTTCCGCATCGGGCACATCTCTAAGCATGAAAAGATTCGAGCCCCTGAAAAACGGGAGGGATACTGGCCTGGCACCCGTAGCATATATCAGCTTATCATAACCATATCTCTTTTTCTCATTGCTATTGAGATCCTTAACTTCTACCTCTCTCTTCTCTGCATCTATTCTTACAACCTCGTGCTCTGCGTATACCCTGACATTGTACCTCTTTTCAAATCTTTTGGCCTCCCAAACCAGAAGATCTTTTTTCTTTTCTATCTCACCGCTCAGATAATAGGGCAGACCGCAGTTGGCAAATGAAATGTATTGCCCCTTCTCAAATATTGTAATTTCTACATCCTCGTTCTCTCTTCTAGCCTTGGCGGCAGCACTGGCTCCTGCTGCCACACCTCCTATAATGACTATCTGCATAACAAATAAAGTTGATTGCAGTATTTACCAATTTTTGCGGATATGTGCTATCCACAATGTAGCATCAAGTTTTCCTCCCGTACCCTGCTATACTATAAATTTTTGCTTTGAGGCTTTGTTATAGTAAGATCAAATCCAATGTATGTTAGTTTCTGCAATCACAGAACTCTGATAAGCTACGGCTGTAAAAGTCAATTTACACTCCTTTTCTCTCGCCCCATAGAAGCTTGTGCAGCTGTATGCCAAGCCTTGCTTCAAGTCTATCTTCAATCATCCATTCCGCAAGCTTTTCAGGTTTGAGAGCGCCATAGGCTGGCTGGAATATGATGTTGCACCCCGGTTCAAATTCTTTTATAACGCTCTTCGAATAATCATAATCCTCTCTATCGCTTATGACAAACTTGAGCTCATCCTTTTTTCCAAGGCTCTTTATGCTCGAGAGCTTCATTTTCCCGCTCTCCCCTGAGCTGGGGGTCTTTATGTCCATATCGACCACATCAAAGTCCCCTGCAAGAGGCAGAGAGCCGTTGGTCTCGAGCTTTGTCCAGAAGCCTTTTGCTCTCAGTTTTTTGCTTAAAGGAGATATATCCTGCAGCAGGGGCTCACCACCGGTGATGCATACCCTTTTGCAACCCAGCCCGCAGATCCTGTCAACTATTTCCTCCTCCCTCATCTCCTCTCCTTCACAAAAGGCATACTGTGTATCACAGTAAGAACATCTCAGATTGCACCCAGAGAGCCTCACAAACACCGTTGGCAACCCTGCATCAAGGCCTTCGCCCTGAAGTGAGAGAAAGATCTCACATACCCTCATTTATCACCTGTGCGTATAGGAGAATCTGCTTTCATTATCTCTCCTGCAGAAACCAAAACGTTCGAACTGCACATGCTCTCCCTCTTCTATCTCTTTACCAGAGCCCTCGAGCAACCCTGCTATCCTCTCTAAAGGCACAACCTCACCATTATTTATCAAACCGTTAGCTTTTATCACCTCAACCTCAAAGCTATTTTCAGTGACCCACTGGATCTTCTTTTCGTTTCCCTTCATCGCTCTGGACACAAAGGATGCATAAGCTCTATCCCCTATGCTTTCTACCCTTATGTTGTATAGATCCTTCAGCCTTATCTCCCCTTCCCCCAGATCCTGCCTGCTCACGAAGAAATGCCCTTCAGTCTCTATGTGCTTATAGCCCAGATCTCTTTCTGGATGCAATCTCAGGTCTATGGCGAGCTCAGGAGCGTCCTTTACTACAAGCTCTACGGGTTCCGGCACAAAAAAATATCTTTTCGCTACGGGATCCAGAAGCTTTCTGTTTATTGCTTCAAGGATCTCTATGGAAGGCTTCGCTTCGCTCTTTGAAAAACCTAAACTAAGAACAAACTCTTTTATGGCCTGAGGTAGAAATCCCCTGCGCAAGAGCCCTCTTATTGTTGGCAGTCTTATGTCATCCCATCCCATATTTTCTTTCTCTACCAGCGGCTTTAGCAACCTCTTTGAAACTGGCATATTCTCAAGCTCCAGTCTTGAGAACTCCATGAGAATTGGCTTTCTTAACCCCAGGCACTCAAGAACACTGAAGTATACGGCATCCCTGAGCTCATACTCCTTGCTTCTAAAGGCATGTGTTACACCATGTATGCTATCCTCTATTGCTCCTGCGAAATCATAGGTAGGCCAGACTCTATACTTATTCCCCTGTCTTGGATGCTTTGCTTCTATAACACGAAAGAGCGCTGGATCTCTGAAGGCTGTGTTCTGGCTCTTCATATCGCCTTTTAGCCTGACTATAGCCTTTAGATCCTCGAGCATTTCTTTCCATAGTGTGAGGTTCTCTTCTTCATCTCTGGCCCTGCATTCACATTCCATCCCGGCGCTTCTTTTCTTCCTTATCTCATCCTCGCTGCAGGTGCATACATATGCACATCCCTTTTTAAGCATCTCTTCACAATAGGAGTATAAGAGCTCAATATCGTCGCTCGTATGGAGCTCTTCATCCCATGCTATGCCCAGAGCTCTGAGGTCCCTCTTTTGCTCATCATAGTATATAGCCTCCTCCTTGAGAGGGTTAGTATCATCAAAACGAAGCTGGAATCTGCCTTCATATTCCTTTGCACAGACATAATCTATAAATGCTGCCTTCGCATGCCCTATATGAAGATAGCCATTGGGCTCTGGAGGAAATCTTGTGACTACCTTACCCCTCTCAGCCTGAGGTAATGAAAGCGTCTTTTCCTCCTTTTTCTTCTCCTCAAAAGAAAAAGCTCCCATAAGCTTCTTTTGCTCTTCCTTGGATAGAGAGTTAACTGCGCTGACGATCTTTTCAGCTATAGCTGGCACGTCTTTTTTCTCTACCGAAAGGTCATCCTCATAACCAAAATTTTTAAGAACGCTTTCATCTGAGAGCTCCAGGTTTGTGCCTGAAAAAACCTTGGGGATTACGGCTTTTAAGGATGCTTTACCCCCATGCTCAACAGCATTTTTTAAGGCAAATGCGATTACTGCACTCACTCTCATTTTTCCCTTTTCCTCACCATATCTATAAAATCTACAAGCTCTCCGTTTATGGCCTTGCTTCTCGCCTTTGAGAAATAATCCTCAGCAATGTTTTTTACCTCATCAACAGCCCCACACTCCCTCAAAGCTCTTACAGCATCCATCAACTCCTCTTCTCCTGCATTCTGATCACCCAGAGCTCCCAGGGTAACGCCACGTTTCTTTGCTCTGAGGATAACCAGTGTTCTTTTTCCCCTGACGAGGTCATTGCCAACCGCTTTACCTGTTTTTTCTTCATCACCTGTTACACTCAAAAGATCGTCCCATAGCTGGAAACCCATGCCCATGTATCTGCCCATCTCGCCAAGGCTTCTGGCAGAGCTTTCATCAGCATTGCCTATGATAGCACCGCAAAAAGCTGCTTTTTCAAAGAAAACAGCCGTCTTCTTATAGACCATATTCAAATATTCTTCCTCTGAAGGCTCAGCATTTTCATATGCCATATCCAAACTCTGACCATGGCATATATCCAGTGTCATATGGGCGGTTTCTTTTGATAATGCTCTCGCTAATGCATTATCATAGCTGTCTGCGATGTGTTCAAATGCTATGGAATAGAGCGCGTCTCCTGCCAGAATCGCTAAAGGCTCACCATAGACGACGTGAGCTGTCTTTATCCCCCTTCTGATAGTATCTCTATCCATGAGATCATCATGCAGGAGGGTGAAATTGTGTATAAGCTCTAAGGAAACGCCAAAGGGCATAGCTCTTCTATAATCAGAAAAAGCTTCGCAGGATAAAAGAGCCAAAAGAGGTCTTAGTCTTTTCCCCCCAGCTAACGGAAGGTATGCGCAGACATCATGCAGATCTTCAGGGATTCTGCTATCCAGAACATTTTTGAGCTCTCCTTCAATCTCTGTGATCTTATCCTCAAACATCATACTCCTCTAAATATGTCCTCACAAGCTCTGTACATATCCTTTGCTCTCACTATGCCGCTAGCAAGTAAAACACCATCTGCTCCGAGCTGGATAGCCTTTGAGACGTCCTCGCTGTTCTTTATTCCCGCACCGCACAGCACTTTCGTTCTCTCTGATATCCCCTTTACTTTTTCAACGCTATTGCTGACGATCTCTGGCTTTGCCTTTGATACAGAGATATCACCACCTATGAGCTCCGGTGGCTCTACAGCAACGAAATCCGGCTCAAAGGCGGCAACAGCCCTGCTCACATCATCATTGTTGCTACAGATAACCTGTGTTAGCTCCAGGCTCTTCAATCTCTTAATTATATCATCTATAGCCCATAGTTCTAACCTGTATTCTGAGTGATTCACCAGCGATCCCTTTGCCCCTGCAAATTTTACTGCTTCCGGCAATATGTGGCCTGTAAAGCTCCCATAGCTTGTGGCATCAACATGCTGCGCAAGGATTGGGATCTTTGATACTAGAGAAGATCTGTAAATATCACTTGCCTGGACAGCGATGGCTGCAGAAACGCCATATTCTAAAGCGGTTTTGTTCATAGCGTCGATTATCCTGTTCAAAGCCTCTCCTGTTGCCTCTTCGTAGCACTTCACATTAAGTATTACTATCGGTACGTCAAGCATGAATGGTATTGTTTATACCTGATTTAACCTTTTTTGTATGATGCCCTTGTATAAAGATCACCAGATTCATCCGTTACCATTGGTTGCTCATTTTTACATCCCTGGTGTTCTCTTCAGTGAAGCAGCGTCATTCATTATGTAAAGAGATCCTCTGAGAGCGCTCTTTAAAGGGGCAGGGAAATGAGATCCGCCAGCAAGAGATAAAGAGAAAGGTACAGGACAGAGCGCATTATGGTTGCTGCATATTGTGCAGGATTTGTCCGTCTCTTTTGCTGTTGATTTTCCAGGCGCATCCAGAAAGAGCCTATCTGAAAAAGCTCCTTGTTCTTTTGCACAGCCATACAAGGAACAGCATTATGGGCACTTCCGTTAACACTCCAACAACAGTGGCTAAAGAGGCCCCGGAATTGAGACCGAATAGGGTTGTTGCCGTCGCTATTGCAACTTCAAAGTGGTTGCTGCCCGCTATTATGGCGGTTGGAGCTGCATCTTCATAGCCAAGCCCTATAGCTTTTGATAGAATATAAGCTATAGAGAATATAACTACAATATTTATGAATATTGGAACAGCGAGCATTCCTATGATGGCTGGCAGCTCTATTATAGCATTGCCCTGATAAGCAAAGAGCACTATAAGAGTTATCAGCAGAGCTATTATTGAGGTTCTGCTCAGTGAAGGCACCAGACGCTCTTCAAACCATGCCCTTCCTTTTGCTTTCAGAGCGTACCACCTTGTAAACCAGCCTGCAGCCAGCGGAGCGCATATGTAAACAATAACTGTCAGAGCAATAGTCTCCCATGGTATTGTTATGCCAGATATTCCGAGAAGCAGGGTTGCAAGTGGGGCATACAACACAACCATCATAATGGTATTTATCGCTGTCATGACAAAGGTGTGGCCCATGTTTCCTTCAGCCAGATAGCTCCAGACCAGCACCATTGCTGTGCATGGCGCCACCCCCAGGAATATAAGACCTGCATTGTACTGTTGCGTTAGCGGCATGACCCCCTGCAGGGTCTCAGTGCTTGTTGTGGGCATAAATCTTAAGAATATCACGTTTATGAACAACCATGAAAAAAATGCCATTGTGAATGGTTTTACAGCCCAGTTCATCACAAGCGTGGCCGCAATAGGTCTCGGAGACCTCAGAGCATTTTTTACCTCTCCAAAACTTATCTGAACCATTATGGGGTATATCATGAAAAACAGGCATATCGCTATTGGTATTGAGACATGCGCTATTTCTATCGCAGCCAGGACATCGGATACCTGTGGAAAAATTCTACCCAGAGCGGTTCCTGCGGCTATGCATAGAAGAACCCACAGACTGAGATACTTCTGCCATAGTCCAAGTTTCATTTCAGCCATCTTTTGCCTCCTTACTGTTTTGCTCAATCAATCTCTTTGTAGCATCTACCGCCTCTTCTGTTGTCATATTTCTGATGTCTGCCGTAGCGTGATTGCGGGCATCAAAACCTGCATCATCAGATGCGTCTCTGAACATCTTTTGCTGCATCTGTAGATCACAACCCGCTACAAACAACTTATTGATTTCCTTATCTGTCATAAGGGCTTTGAGAAATTCATTTCCGTCATCAGCACAGAGTTGCGGATGGATTGCCACAAAATCAACGAGTTTTTCCCGCCTTATGGGATTCAAAACCGTAGATATATCCATCTTTTTAAACGATGGGCACGTGCCATGAGAAACACGCAGTAAAATCCCTTTTTTATCCATTCTCACACCTCCTCTCCAAGATATGTGATCGCATCACTTTCACATGCCTCCTTCTGACAACCCCGGCAGAATTCTACGCAGTTCTCAGGGTTAACTACCCCAGGTTTTCCACTCTTTTCCTCAAAGACAGCGGGTGAACAGAATTCCACACAATAAAGATCTCCCACACATCTCGCATGATCTATTATCGGATACCAATTCTTATCCATTTTTATCTCCTTCACAAAATTTCCTTTCAGTCATCAACATCCCTACCATAGCGTTTTCATGCCCCCGAAGATCACTCCAATGACAGTTGATATCACTATCACCAGCGCGACGTAAACACCCGTCTTTCTAGCTCCTATCACGCTCCATAGCACAATCATGTTGGGCAGGCTGAGAGACGGCCCGGCTAGCAGAAGCGATAGAGCGGCACCCGGAGACATCAGCCCCGCAGTATAGCCAAAGAGGCCGCCGACTATGGGAACCTCGAGCAGGGTCGGCATGTAGAGCACTGCGCCTATGACCGAGGCCAGCAGGCAGGAGAGAAAGGAGCTGTCACCGAGATATGGCTTCATGATCTCTCCAACGGCAGTCTGAGGATTGTGTGAGGGCGCATAGATGGCTGCGATACCACCTATCATGCCTATTATGAACACGCCAACCAGCAGGACCGGGAAGATCTTCTTTGTCAGCCACCACGTTTCGTTCATCCAGTCTCTGGTCTCATCTCTTGAATAATAATGAAGGGCGAGAATTACAACACCCGCAGTCATCAGACAGGCAAGAATAGCCCGGATAGCCGCAGGGATATCTCCTGAAGAGACTACAATAAGTATCGCTATCAGCAGTCCAAAAAACAACAACGTAACGTACCAGGGCCTCTCTGGATGAGCTTCAACATAATCTGTTGGAGATACCGCCCGTCCTTCGTTTGCGTTTCCATTCCCGCGTTCAAAGATACTTGCCATTATCAGCCCCACGACTATGGCCATGATTACTGCGCTTGCGCCCCGCGCAACTCCAATATCAAGCCCCAGAACTCTCGCGGTCAGGACTATAGCCAGAAGGTTTATCGCCGGTCCGGAAAAAAGGAACGCGGTCGCCGGGCCTATACCGGCGCCCTTTTTGTATATACCTGCAAACATCGGAAGCATGGTGCAGCTGCAGACAGCGAGCACCGTTCCTGAGATTGAGGCAACGCCATAAGAGACGAATTTTTTCGCATCAGCGCCAAAATATTTCAGCACGGTGTTCTGTGAGAGAAGGGCGGCTATTGCTCCAGATATAAAAAAGGCCGGTACCAGGCACGTCAGGACGTGAAAAGACAGGTATTCGAGAAGGGAATCTATACCCGCCTCAAAGATCTCAAACCACATATTGTTTTAGCTCTGTTTTCCTGCTATCCATGCTCTTAGCTCTTCTTTTGATGGCACCTTGCCTGTAGACTTCAGTTTTCCATCAACAAAGACCGCCGGGGTCATCATCACTCCCCTGTTGACTATCTCATCAACATCAGAGATTTCAATGATCTCCACATCCGCCCGCATCTCTTCCGCCACCTCCTCTATCCTCTTCTCGGTTGCCCTGCATTTCGGGCATCCGGCTCCAAGAACTTCTATCTTCATTCCATGCCTCCTTTTTTTGCCTTTATCGTTATGCTTGTGATAACGTCATCTGATGGACGTTCATCTATGCTCACTATATCAAAACCGGCGCTTTTGATGAGCCCCAGATAGTCCTCTCTCCTCATAGCGCCAGCAACACAGCTGCACCATGCATCAGGATCTCTCTTTACCTCTTCAGGAAGATCACCTTCCAGGACAATGTCAGATATCACCATCCTGCCTTCTGGTTTGAGAACACGATACGCCTCGCTGAACACTTTTTCCTTGTCAGGAGAGAGGTTGATCACGCAGTTGCTCATAATAACATCAATAGCATTATCATCAACTGGCAGGTCTTCTATCTCCCCATGCATAAACTCGACGTTTCTGTATCCATAGCGTTCGGCAAGTTCTTTGCTCTTTATTATCATCTCTTCAGTCATATCAACTCCTATCACTCTTCTGGCATTTTTTGACGCCAAAAAACAGTCAAAACCGCTTCCAGAACCAAGATCCAGCACAATGTCGCCTTCTTTGATTTCTGCAAAAGCAAGAGGATTTCCACAGCCCAATCCCATTATTGACTCTGCCGGAACGCTTGCAATATCCTCTTTTCCGTATTCTTCTTCGATCACATCATTTGAAAAGCAGGAATTGCCTGAACAGCAGGAATCGCTCTCAGATGCGAGATCCCCATATTTTTTTCTGACGATATCTTTTATGCTATCTTCTGCCCGCTCTTCTCTTGCGCAGCATCCTTCGCTCTCATCTTTATCTATTTTTATATCACATTTTCCGCCCCCTCTTACGGCTTGCCCTGCATTCAGTCTTCGGTTGTCTTCAACAAGAGCTTCATCCCGAATACAGCTTATTGACTCAAAAATTTTTACCATAAACTCTTCTTCAGGCTTTTTCAGATGATAAAAGACCCACCTTCCGTCTTTTCTCTCCTGCACGATTCCAGCGTCCTTCAATATCTTCATATGTCTCGAGATGTTGTACTGGGTCTCATTGAGAGCGTCTGCAAGCTCACAAACGCAGAGCTCTCTCCCAGCATGCTGGAGCGCTATGAGAGCCCTCAGCCTTGTATCATCAGTCAGCGCTTTGAAAGTTCTTATGTAAGACTCCATATGCACGTATGCACATGCGTACATATATTCCTTTCGATAGTGCTTATTTGAACACCAGCTTTCAGCTCCACAGCTATGTTGTCTATCAAATGGCTTTTGTCCTTCTCAAGGAAGCTGCGGTAGAGCGCTCCAGCCTGAGAGAAGTCATCTCATCTGCTGAAGGTTTTATCTCTGGCACAAGGGCTGAAGGAGCAAATGCAGCCTGCTCCACCTCTGCAAAGAAGTTTTTTGGATTACGATTAAGAACCATCCTGCCTACTGGCATAAGAGGCTCAGACCAGATTTTTGTATCATCAAGAGGATCAAAATCAACCTCCTTCTCCTTTTCTGTTAGCTTCACATTTCTTGGGATTGGTGTTCTTGCTAGAAAATATTTCCAGCTACACATATGAGACTGGGATGGCGAACAGACACTGGGGCAAGAGTGGAAGGATCCCAGAAATTTCTGATATAAAGAGGAACTGTGGAGAATATGCACTATGAATCGAGCTGGAATATCTCTTCTACAATATGCTGATAAAATGATAAAACCAAAAAGATGAAGATAAAATCACTGTTTATGCAACACACTCCCCCAGGAGAAAGCTTATAAGTTCTTTTAGCAATAACGCATAATGGCTAAGAAAACAACCAGCAGAAAAGAGAAGAAAAAAGTAAAGGAATGGTATACCGTCCTGGCACCACAGGCTTTGAACAGCGTACAGATAGCCGAAGTCCTCGGTTCTGAGCCTGAGAGCATGGTTGGTAGGAAAATAGAAGCCACCATGCAGGATCTGGGTGCAGGGCTCTCCAAGCAGAATTATAAATTCATATTCAAGATAACTGATGTCCAGGGATTGCAGGCAAGCACAGAATTTGTTGGTCACACACTGATGGGCGGAACCACAAGGGTGACAAGGAAAAGACATGCAAAAATAGATCAGGTTGCTGATGTTGTTACGCTGGATTCAAAGAAAATGAGACTTAAGGTAATGGCTATAACTGAGAGAAAGATACATAGATTGCAGGAGAGCGCGATGCGAAAAAGGATTGTGGAGAGGCTTCAGGAAGACGTTTCAAAGCTAACGCTCGAGGAGCTCATAAGAAAACTCATGGATGACAGCCTTTCAACAGAGCTTTTCAATGAGTGCAAGAAGATAGAACCTATAAGAAGGATGGATATCAGAGCTTCAGAGTTTCTGTAGCGGAAAAGCTTTTTATATGCCCAACACACTACGTTTTTGATTATGATATTCTCAGTAAAGACCAGGGTAGGGAGAGAGATCGATGTTGCAGACAGCATAAAAAAAAGAGCTGATGAAAGCAAAGAGAGCAACATCTATGCTGTCCTTGCACCTGTTGGGATAAAAGGATACATCTTTGTTGAAGGAAAAGATAGGAATTCAATAACCTCAGTCATACGTGGCTTGAGGTACGTAACGGGACTGATAACAACACCGATTCCAATAGAAGAGCTTGAGAGCTCAATAAAACCACCATCCCCCGCAAAGGATATAGTTGAGGGTGCGATAGTTGAGATGACAACCGCTCCCTTCAAAGGAGAGAACGCTAGAGTTATAAGCATCAATGAGCCAAAGGGTGAGGTGACTGTAGAGCTCCTGGACGTTATGGTTCCGATACCGCTGACATTGAAAATAACCAGCGTAAAACTTGTTGAAAAGAAGGTGTGAAAATGGCGCAGAAAATAGAGGTGCTTGTGGAAGGAGGAAAAGCCAGCGGAGGACCGCCCCTTGGTCCGGCGTTAGGTCCTCTCGGTTTGAACATAAATGATGTTGTGGGCAGGATAAATAAGGAGACTGAAAGGTTTGCAGGGATGAAGGTTCCTGTGATAATAACGGTCACAGATCCTGCGACAAAGAAATATGAAATATCGGTGGGCACTCCACCCGCTTCGTCCCTCCTTTTAAAGGAGGCAGGAGCTGCTAAGGGCTCACCCGACCCATTGAGGCAGAAGGTAGGCAACATCACGATGGATCAGGTAAAAAAAGTAGCAGAGATGAAGCACGGCTCAACTCATAGCAGAGAGATAGAGAATACAATGAAAGAGGTCATAGGAACAGCTATCTCCGTTGGGGTCACAATAGACGGGAAAGATCCCAGGGAGTTGAGGAAAGGAATAAAAATATAAGCTATTATAACGGTTAAGGTGGGTTATGGAACTAAAAGAAGCTGTTGAAACACTGCTCAAAAATGCGACGAAGAAAAATTTCATTCAGACTGTAAATCTTACTGTAAACCTTAAAGGAGTTGATCTCAAAAATCCAAAAAACAGGATCGATGAGGAGATAACCCTGCCAAATGGCAAAGGAAAACCTGTAAAGGTTGCCCTATTTGCCACGGGCGAGCTGGCTTTTAAAGCAAGAGATGTAGCGGATCTTGTTCTCACAGATGAGGACATGGAGCACCTCAAGGAGAATAAGAGGGAAGCAAAAAAGATAGCAGGCAACTATGATTTTTTTCTAGCTGAAACAACATTGATGTCCCGCATAGGTAGAGACCTTGGTGCCATCCTCGGCCCCAGAGGGAAAATGCCCAGGCCTATGCCCCCAAATGCTGATCCAAATGTTATGGTAGGATCTCTCAGGAAGAGCGTCAGAGCAAGAACAAAAACCTCTCCATCGATAAGCCTCCCTGCAGGGAGGGAGGATATGGACGTTGACAAGATATGCGAAAATATAAGGGCGGCACTATCCAAAATAGAGTCAAAGCTTGAGAGGGGAAGAGATAACATAGAGAGCGTATACATCTCGCTCACCATGAGCGATAGCGTGAGGGTGGACAGATGGTAGGAGCAAAGAGAGTCGCACAATGGAAGATAGAGGAAGTTGAGAGCCTTAAGGACATGCTCAAAGATGCACATACAATAGCGATCGCTACATTTCACAATCTTCCTTCTTCAGCATTTCATGAGATAAGAAGAGCTACAAAAGCAAGGATAAGGGTGTCAAGAAAAACGCTATTGGAGAGAGCATTTTCCGAACTCGGTATGAGTGATTTGAGTGGTTACATGAATGGGGAGAGCGCTGTTATTGCATTTGATGGAGACCCATTTGAGCTCTACTCTCTCTTTACTGAAAATAGCTATCCTCTGCCTGCTAAGGCAGGTCAGATAGCTCCCTCTGACATCTGGGTCAGAAAAGGAGATACGAGCTTGCGTCCCGGGCCAGTGCTTGCTGAGCTTCAAAAAGCAGGCATACCCGCAGCTATAGAGAAGGGTAAAATAGTGATAAGGGAGGATAAGCTGTTAGTAAAGGCAAATGAGCCCATAAGCGCTGATGTCGCTCTTGCCCTTCAGAGACTTGAGATATCCCCATTTGAAACCGGTTTATATCCAAATGCGGCCTTAGAGTCTGGTATCCTGTTCCGTAAGGAGGATCTCAAAATAGACCTGAATGAGAGAATAGCACAGATAGCGAGCGCGCACGGCAGTGCTATTGAACTCGCTCTTGCAACAGGGTTTATAACAGATGAGACTGTGAGCATCTTCATAAGCAGAGCACAGAGAGATGCCCTTGCTATTGCAATAGGCGCAGGTTTTGTTGCCGATGAAACAATAGATCTGCTAATAAAAGAAGCACAGGCAAAAGCAGCAGCTATGAGTGCTCTTGTCTATGGAGACTCTGGATCTGAAGAAGAAAAAGGAGAAGAAGAGAAGAAAGAAGAGGGAAAGGAAGAGGAGGAAACAAGTGAAGAGGACATTGCCTCAGGACTTGGTTCGCTCTTCGGTTAATTTCAGGAGGTAAAAAATATGGAATATATATATGGAGCACTGACGCTTCATGCGTCAGGTAAGGAGATAAATGAAGAAAACGTAAAGAAGATGCTGCAGGCTGTAGGCATAGAGATAGATGACGCAAAGGTAAAATCCCTTGTTTCATCTCTCCAGAAGGTGAGCATAGAAGAGGTGCTTAAGACAGCAGTTACACCTGCAGCGCCGCAGGTGGTTAAGGAAGAAGAGAAAAAAGAGAAAGAAGCAAAAGGAGAAGAAAAGAAAGAAGAGGAGAAGGAGGAAGCAAGCGAAGAGGACATTGCCTCAGGACTTGGTGCGCTCTTCGGTTAATTTAGAAGATAGCCCTCTTTTTTTAATTTTTCTACCATTTTCTCATCTATTATCGCAACCTTTGGCGATAGCCTGGTCAGCTCTTCAGGGTATTTGATCGTGAGCTCATCCAGGTAGGATTTTTTATTCACAAACATAAGGGTTGCTCTCTTCAGTACCGCTGTTTTTTTGCTGCTGAGCCACTCTTTAATGTATACTTCAATATTATGCGGGATGGGTTTCATTGAGAGCTTTTTAAGGTACGCTACCGCATTATCGATGTAGGATGAAGCAAGAATGATGGAATCCCTGTTAAGCTGAACCCGGGTTGCTACGTCTACGTGCTCCACATTTCCGCAGCACATGACCTTTAAAGCTTCAGAGAGATCAGCTTTATCCAAAAATATGGTTACCTCAAAATTGGGATTGATAATAATGAATTTTTTCCCGATTTTGTTATTGTCGCCGTTCTCATCAGCGTTCCTGTTATTATGCTCTCCATCTTCAAATTCAACTCTTAAAGCCTTTTTACCCTCTCTGCTCTCCGCTAAAGAGATAAAACCCAACCAGCTGAGAAATAGAATATAGCTATCGATGTCGTCTGCAGAGACCCATCTACCCGTGTCCCCGGCTTTTATGGCTTCTGTCTTTATCCCTTCTATAGTAGAACCTACTTCATACCACCTATTTCTCTCCAGCTTTAAAATGGCATTTAAAAAGTCTGCAGCATCCTTTATCTGTCTGAAGGTGTATGATCCATGGCTAAGGGTTGCTATAGTATCGCACTCAGAAACCAGCCTGCTCATCACATCCCGCTCGCTACCCTTAAGAAGTTTTTCTGCAGCTTTTATGTCTGTCGCCAGTCTGTTCCCCCTTCTGCAAAGAACACCTTTATTAAAAAGGCATCTAAGAAATGTTCTCAGCTTTGCTTCTTTGTACTCGTCGCTTGAATTCATTGTCTGCAGGATCTTTTCGGTAGAGTATTTCTGGGGTTCATCTCTCTGGGTGAGCTCAATTCCATTCGTTGCGCCGAACCAGAGTATGGCAAGCAGATCGTAAGCGAGGTCTCCTTTAACCACATATTTGCTCACATCAGAAATCACTGCAAATTTTTTTTCTTCAATATCAAGAGCGCTCTTCAAGGGGTCTATCAGCTCTTCAGGAACATAGTATTGATCCCCGCAGGAATACACAAGAAAATAAGACATGAGCGTTGTTATAGCCCCAACAAATGCATAGCTTTCATGGACTTTCTTGAGCACTTCTTCGCTAACGGGCTCTCCTTTTATCACCATGACGCGGAGAAGGTCTATCTCATCATCGCTTAACTTTCTGAGCACCCCCCTGATATAGGAGTCCATGGACAGTTTTTCTATATAAAACTGGACATAATCACCCTTGCCCTTGAACCTTATTCCCCATTTTGTGCCCACAAGGTGGTTGAGCTGGTTTGCGTTATAGCAAGATAGTATCTCCCTCAGACTTGTCTTTGACAATCTATCACCTCTTTAATATGGTATGTGTATCCCTGCTCCGTCAGGAACAGTTGCCTTTTTGCATTCACCTCCTGATCTCTTGTGCCCTTTGTGATTATTGAATAGAATTCAGCCTTATCCCCATTCTTTGGACGCAAGATCCTTCCAAGCCTCTGCGCTTCTTCCTGCCTTGAACCGAAGGTGCCGGAGAGCTGTATTGCCACATTAGCATCCGGCAGGTCTATAGCAAAGTTTGCCACCTTTGAAACAACAAGGAGGTCTATAGCTCCTTTTCTGAAAGCATCATAAAGCGCAAGCCTCTTCTCATTCAGTGTCCTTCCGGTTATCAAAGGGGCGTTCAAAACTCTAGACATGCGCTTGAGCTGCTCTATGTATTGCCCTATCACAAGGATCTTGTGCCCTCCATGGAACTCAACTATTCTTTTAACAACCTCATACTTAGCAGGATTCGTCGAAGATATCCTGTACTTTTCCTTCTGCTGCGCTTTTACATATTCTTTGAAGAGCTCTCTATCCATCGGCACCCTTATCTCATAGCACTCTACGCCCGCTATCCATCCCTTTTCCTCTATCTCCTTCCATGGTGCCTCAAATCTTTTAGGACCTATAAGGGTGAATATCTCCTTCTCCTTTCCATCTTCTCTAATGAATGTGGCTGTTAACCCGAGCCTTCGTTTTGCCTGCAAGCCTGCAGTCTCCTTGAACACTTCTGCTGGCAAAAGGTGCACCTCATCATATATTATAAGGCCCCAGTTGCGCCGGTTGAATATCCCCATATGAACCATTTCGGAATCTCTCTTAAAAGTGAGCATCTGATAGGTTGTGATTGTTATCGGTTTTATCTCCTTCTTTGTTGCAGTGTATTCTCCTATATCTCTGGCATCTGTCTTATCCAGAAGCTCGTTTATCCACTGGTTAACCGAGACCTGGTTCGGACAGATTATCAATGTGCTCGTCTTTAACTTTGCTATGATGCCGAGACCGACTATTGTCTTTCCTGCACCGCACGGAAGCACAATGGTGCCATCACCTGTGAAAGAATCTATAGCCTCTCTCTGGTAATCTCTAATTTTTACTTTTAAGCATAGATCATACCTCTCACCCTCCTCAAATCCACAGAGATCCTCAACAGGATACCCCAGCTTGAGGAGCTTCATCTTCACAGCCCCTCTGTCCTTAATCTCGAACCTGGGCAGATGAGGAAAAATATTTTTAAGAATATCCCTGTCCCTGGATTCCAGGAATAACCTTCCGTTCCTTTTAACAAGCTTGATGAGTCCATACTTACGGGTCTCTTCCTCAACGAGCTCAGCGATCTCCTCAGGCAGATCAACCCTGCTGTGCTCTCTGAGAAACTCCAGAATATCCTCTGCATTTAACCCCGCAGCCGCAGCACTCCATAGCGAAGGGGGGTTAATCTTATAGGTGTGCAGGTGCGGTGGGCTCTTCTCTAAAACCGCAAATTTTATGAGAAAACTCCTCACCTTCTGGTACTCTCTGCTATCAGCATCCACAATCAGTGTTGAGTCTGGGAGAGGAGTTATTATTTTCTTCACAAATCTTTGTAATTGGCTTAGGCTTTTTTAAGTTTTGCTATTTTAATATATTCTTGAAGTTGATTTGAGTCTCTACCTTTTTCTAAAGCTTCCTCCATTCCGGTTTATAGCTTCTTTGCTACAGGATGATCTTCTGCACTATTCATAAAAGCTGTAAATAAATCGTATTTCTAACCCCTATCGAAAAACAGTATACGAAGATTATTTACCACATTTCGAAAAATTATATATAGAGATAGCACATTTCTGTTTATGGATCCGCTTGATGCAAGGATATTGGAGATACTGCGCCAGAACGCCAGAACCCCTTTTCTGCAAATAGCAAGAGGACTGGGGGTATCTGAGGGAACGGTAAGGGTTAGGGTAAAAAAGCTTACAGAAAAGGGAGTGATAAAAAAGTTTACGATTATCGTTGCCAGAAGCACCACAAAGGCGCTCATAGATGTAAAGGTTGGCGTTAATGTCAGCACTGCAACGGTTGCATCGCGCATAAAGAATGTCAGAGGAGTAATATCCGTTTTTGAGATCTCGGGAGATTATGATATCGTTGCTCTTCTTGAGCTGGAAAGCATAAATGAGCTCAATGAGGTGATCGATGAGATAAGGGGAATAGAAGAGATCTCATCAACAAGAACGAGTCTGATACTGAAGGAGCATTAAAATGTTTGAAGGAGTTTATACAGCACTTGTAACCCCCTTCAAGGAAGATGGATCTCTGGACTTTGAAGCTCTACGTGCTATTGTGGAGATGCAGAATGAAGCAGGGGTAGATGGAATAATACCATGCGCTACAACCGGAGAAAGCCCTACGTTGACCGGGAAGGAACGCATACAGGTGATAAAAACCGTTATTGAGCACTCAAAAAGCGCAAAGGTTATAGCTGGAGCTGGCACAAACAGCACAGAGAAGTCAACAGAGCTGGTTAGAGAAGCAGGTGCGCTTGGCGTAGATGGTGTACTCTCCGTCTGCCCTTACTACAACAAGCCAACCCAGAGGGGGTTATATGAGCATTTTACTGACATAGCCTCTGTGGGCTTACCGATAATAATGTACAATGTGCCTGGCAGAACCGGTTGCAACATGAGCGCTGAGACTGCGATAAGGCTCTCATCCGTTCCTAACATTGCAGGAATCAAGGAGGCTTCAGGTGACTTTCAGCAGATAATGAAGATCTTGGAGGGCTCTCCGAAGAGCTTCAGCGTGCTCTCAGGGGATGATGCCTATGCCTATCCGATGATGTGCCTTGGTGGCAAGGGCGTTGTCTCTGTGGCATCAAATCTTGTTCCGAAGGAGATGGTAAAAATGGTGCATGCGGCTCTTGAAGGAAGGTTTGAGGATGCGAAAAGAATCCATTACAGGCTGCTTCCCCTCTTCAGGGGGCTTTTCATAGAGACAAATCCTATCCCTGTGAAGGAAGCAATGAACATGTGCGGTATAAGAGTTGGGGGCTTCAGGCTTCCTCTGTGCACCATGGAAGAAAAGAACAGAAAATCTCTGAGAGAGATACTTGTCTCCCTGAATCTTATGGAGGCATAAGACATGGAAGTTTTTGTGTGCGGCGCTTTAGGCAGGATGGGTGAGCTGATAGTTGAAAGGGTAAGAGAGGAAAAGGATATGGAGCTGGCAGGAGCTGTGGTTAAGGAAGAAAACATCCCTGGTTTTATTGCCGATACAGAGCTGGAAGATGCTCTGAAAGGCCACAAAAAATCAATAGTCGTTGATTTCACAGAGCCGGAAGCAACCGTAAAGCATGCAGAAATAGCTCTCAGCATGGGACACAACATGGTTATAGGCACCACAGGTTTAACGGAAGAGGAGATAGAGAGGATAAAAGATTTAGCAGATAAGAGTAAAGCGTCTGTTGTTCTCTCCCCAAACTTCTCTCTGGGCATAAATGTCCTTTTGAAAGCCGCTGAGCTAATATCCCAAAAGCTTGGAGGCTATGATGCAGACATAATAGAGATCCATCACAGGAATAAGATAGACAGGCCCTCCGGCACAGCGATAGCGATCTCTCAAAGGTTGATTCAGAAAGCGGACATTCATTCTATAAGAGCAGGAGACATCTTTGGAGAGCATACTGTGATGTTCGCCGGCTCAGGTGAAAAACTGGAGGTAAAACATACCGCTCTTGGCAGGGACTGCTTTGTCTCCGGCGTTATCAGAGCAATACGCTGGGTATATGGCTTGAGCGATGGAGAGATCCATTCGATGGAAGAGGTGCTGGGGCTTTAGTGCCGGGCTGGTGAGAGCTGTGGTGAAGGTTTTGAAGTTTGGTGGCTCATGCATAGATAAGATGGACAGGATATGGAGAATACTGAAGGAGGAAAAAGAGGAAAAAATAGTGGTTGTTTCGGCGTTGCCGGAGGTGACAGATGAGCTCTACCTATCATTTCCTTCCAGAGATGTAGAGGGCTTGAGAGAGAGACACATCGCTATGGTTGAACGCATGGATGCTGGTGAAGAGCACAAAAAAGCAATGATCTCAAGAATGGAGCAGATGCTTTCAAACGCAAAAAGAGCTGAGAGCCTGGACGCCTTTGTCAGCTATGGAGAGAGACTATCCGCCATGCTGCTTGAAAGATACCTCAACTCTAAGGGTATGAGAGCAACAGTTCTGGAGAGCGATAGCCTTCCGCTGGTAACGGATGAGAGCGGAGAAATACTGCTTGAGGAGTGCACAAATGTAAATAAGAGGATAAAAGAAGAGATCATGAAGGGCTCTATACCGATAATAACAGGCTATTTCGGCATAGATGAAAAAGGCAGTATAAAAACCCTTGGCAGAGGAGGCTCTGACTACACAGCCTCTGCAATATCCTATCTCACAGATGCGGAAGCTGTTGAGCTCTGGAAGGATACTCAGGGCTTTATGAGCGCTGATCCCAGGATTGTGGAGAGGGCGCACCTTATAGAAGAGCTCTCTTACGAAGAAGCTGCCGAGCTTGCGCACTATGGTGCAAAGATTCTGCACCCGAGAGCTATAGAGCCGGCTGTGAAAAAAGGAATAAGGATATTCGTAAAAAGCATAGATGACCATAGCGCAAAAGGAACACTCATATCAGATAAAACGGGTGAAAAAGCGAAGATAAGAGCTATATCCTGCAGAAAAGGGGTTAAGATCCTTAAATTTTCCATACCCGGGCTAGCTTACACAAGGATGCCTGGAAAGATCATAGATGACCACTACAGGGGAGGTGATCTGATATATGCCATATCGACCTCACAGGCTTCTCTGGCCCTTCTTGTAGATGAGAATTGCGAGGAAAGGGCTGAGGAGATAAAACCAATGCGCATAGAAAATGTTGCCCTCATAGCTACGGTGGGATATGATATAGGAATGACCCCCGGCATCAGCGCTGACGTTTTTTTATCGATGAAGAAAGAGGGAATAAACATACTCATGATCTCTGAGGGTGCCTCAGATTCCGCAATAAACTTTGTTGTCGCTGGGGAAGAGTGCGATAGAGCAGTTAAAGCGCTCCACAGAGATCTCATAGAGGTGAAAAATGGAAACGAATGATGAAATGTTGCTGGCTGAGAAGTATGATACGCCGCTCTATGTGACAGATGCGGGAAAGATAAGGGAGAGGTACGGGAAGCTTAAGGGTGCTTTTGATAGGGTCTATTACTCATGCAAAGCAAATACTAATATGGCAATACTGAAGATACTTCGCAATGAAGGGAGCTTTGCTGACGCAGTATCTGTGGGCGAAGTGCTCGCATGTCTCAGGGCAGGTTTTCCTGAAAATAGAATAATGTTCACAGGCACAGGCGTAAGAAACGACGAACTTGCATTTTTAGCAGAAAAAGATGTGATGATAAACATAGACTCCTGCTCAGAGCTCGAGAGGCTATGCACTTTTGCAAAAAAGCCTCTATCCCTCTCTTTCAGGCTCAACCCGGGTGTTGGAGCTGGCCATAGCGAAAAGACAATAACTGGAAATAAAAGCTCAAAGTTTGGCATGGAGGAAAAGGTCCTCAAGAGAGCTGTCAATATGGCTATGCAGAGAGGGCATGAGGTAAAAGCACTGCACTGCCACATAGGCTCCGGTATACTGAGCGAGGAGCCCTTCATAAGAGCCGCAGAGATCTTAGAACGTTTGAAAGAGGAGATGCCTGTTGAATTTTTGGATATAGGTGGAGGGTTCGGTGTGCCATACAAGGAAGATGAAAGAGAGCTTGACATCCTCTCCTTAGCAAATGCTCTGCGCAGGATAATCAAGGAGCCCATAGCGATAGAGCCTGGGCGTTATATTGTTGCGGATTCTACAGTGCTTTTAACCAGAGTAAACACGATAAAGAGTAATGGTGGCAGGAACTTTGCACAGGTGGATGCAGGGTTCAATACACTGATAAGGCCAGCTATGTATGGCTCTTATCACAAGGTCAGGCTTGTGGGCGATAGCATAGGAAGAATGAAAAAGCTTTATGATGTCGTCGGGCCTCTCTGCGAGAGCGGCGATTTCCTGGCTCTTGATAGAGAGATGCCCGAGCTCAGGGAGGGAGATCTTTTAGCGATAGAGAATGCTGGCGCCTATGGTTATTCCATGAGCTCGAACTACAACTCCAGACCCAGAGCTGCAGAGGTTATGATCGAAGATGGAAGGGACAGGCTCATCCGAAAGAGAGAAAGCTATGAGGATCTGTTCTCGAAGGAGGTGTTGTGATGGAAGAGAAAAAAGTGTTCTACAAATATCAAAATCTCGGGAATGACTTTGTGATAATAGACAGGATGTCACAAAAGACAAGCGTAGACGTCAGAAAGGTCTGCGATCGCCACTTCGGTATCGGAGCCGATGGAGTGCTTTACCTTGAGGAAGGCTATACAATGAGGATATTCAATCCTGATGGAAGCGAGGCTGAGATGTGCGGTAATGGCGCACTGTGCATGGCAAAGTTCCTTTATGAGAAGGGCTATGTAGACGGAAGAGAGATCTCTCTGCAAACAAAGGGCGGAGAGGTTAGATTATACCTTGAGCTCAGAGGAAACAGGGTTGGCAGAGTAAGGGAGCGCATGCCAGAACCGGAGATGGAGGGGATAAAAAAGCTGGATGTTGATGGAAAGAGCACAGAGGCTTTTCTCCTTTCGCTGGGAAACCCACATGCCGTTATCTTTGAGGATCTCTCCGCAAAAGCGGAGAGGATAGAAGAGATCTTCAATGGGGATATTAACATAGAGTTTGCTGAAATCATCTCTCCATCAAGGATCAAGCTGAGGGTCTATGAGAGAGGGGCAGGCTTCACCCTGGCGTGCGGCACCGGAGCCTGCGCTTCTGTTTTTGCGGGCTACAGGTACAAAGGGATTGCTGACAAAGTAGAGGTGTCTTTACCCGGCGGGAATCTTGAGGTGGAGGTCATAGATAACAGGGTCTATATGAGCAGTGAGCCTGCAGAGGTGTTTAAGGGAGAAATAGAGAATGATTGCTGAGAGGTTAAGGAATTTACCACGCTACCCATTTGCGGAGCTTGAGCGGGAGATAGCAAGGAAAAAGAGAGAAGGGAAAAACGTTATATCCTTTGCTATAGGGGACCCGGATATGAAGGTCCCAGATTTTGTGGTTGAGGAAGCCTGTAAAACAATGCATGAAAGAGAAGGACAGAGATACTCCTCAAGCGATGGAGAAGCATTCTTTAGAGAAGCTGTTGCAGATTGGTACAGAAAGAGGTTTGGAGTTACTCTTGATGCGGAGAGAGAGGTTATAGCGCTTCTGGGCTCAAAGGAGGGCATAGCGAACATAGCCAGAGCTTATATAGAGAAGGGAGATGAGATCCTTGTTCCTGATCCGGGATACCCTGTCTATCCGCAGGGAGCCGCGCTGCTCTGCGATGGAAAGCCTGTTGCATTCAAGCTCTCTGAAGAATTTTTGCCTGAGATCGAAAGCATTGAAGTAAAGGATAGAACAAAGCTCATGTTTTTTTCATATCCAAACAACCCTACAGGTGCTGTTGCCACACGTGAGGATATGAAAACAATAGCCGACTTCTGCGACGATAACAACATAATCGCATGTCATGACAATGCCTATTCTGAGATAACCTTTGACGGGTTTAAAGCGCCGAGCTTCCTGCAGTGCTCCATGAATGGTGTTGAGTTCCATTCCCTCTCAAAGACATTCAATATGACAGGTTTCAGGATAGGCTTCTGTGTTGGAAATGAAGAGGTTATAAAAGCGCTCAAAAAGGTAAAATCACAGATTGACTCTGGTTCACCAATTTTTGTGCAGAGGGCGGCTGCAAAAGCTTTAGCTTCATACTCTTCCTCAGAGAGGCCGGAGTGTGTCATGAACAGCGTTAGAGAATATGAGAAGAGACGAAATCTTTTGCATGATGGGCTTTTGAGCAAGGGCATAGAGTGCTCATTACCTGAAGGCACATTTTATCTCTGGGTTAAGGGAGAGCTTGCAGAGGAACTTCTAGAAAAGGATATAGTTGTTACCCCCGGTGAGAGCTTCGGTAGTTGCGGTAAGGGCTATGCACGCTTTGCTCTCACACAGCCTTTAGACAGGATAGAAGAGGCTCTAAGGAGGCTTGAGTCATGAGCATAAGGTGCGCAATACTCGGAGCTACAGGCATGGTGGGACAGCGCTTTGTGGAGCTCCTCAGCGGTGCTAAAGATCTCTCTACCAGAGATCTCGAGATCTCGGCGCTTTATGCCTCTGAGCGCTCTGCAGGGAAAAGGTATGGAGATGCTTGCCACTGGGTTCTTGACTCAGAGATGCCTGAGAGCATTGCCGATATGGAGGTGGTAAATCATCTCCCTGAAGCTGATATATATTTCTCAGCCCTCCCTTCGGGCACAGCAAAGGACATAGAGAGAAGGCTTGCCGATAAGGGCTGCATAGTCTGCAGCAATGCAAGCGATAACAGAATGGCGGAGGATGTGCCTCTGGTGATCCCGGAGATAAATTCCCAGCATCTAGAGCTTGTTAAGGATAAAAGAGGATACATAGTAGCAAATCCCAATTGCTCCACCATCATACTCTGCTTTGCTCTCAAGCCTCTTCTTGATTTTGGGATAGAGGCTTTGAATGTAACAACAATGCAGGCTCTAAGCGGAGCAGGATACCCTGGAGTGAGCTCTATAGACATAGAGAACAACATTTTACCCTACATAAAAAATGAGGAGGTTAAGCTAGAGAGTGAGCCGTTGAAGATCTTCGGTAGGCTAGAGGACGGGAGGATAAAAAGAGCAGATTTCAGGATCTCAGCAAGCTGCACGAGGGTAAATGTTATAGAGGGGCACACGCTGAGCATACAGGTAAAGCTCAGGGATAACCCCGATATAGAGGAGGTAAAGGAAGCGTTTAGAAGCTTCAAAGGCCTATCACTTCCTCTGGCACCAGAGAAGCCTGTGATCCTCAGAGAGGAAGAGGACAGACCACAGCCCAGAAAGGATCTTGGCAATGGCTTCAGCATAAGTGTTGGAAGGATAAGAAAGGATAGCGTGCTCGGCTACAAAATGTTCGCAGTGGGCAGCAACACCGTGCGCGGAGCTGCCGGAGCAAGCATACTTAACGCAGAGCTTCTCAGCGCCTCTGGGTATCTGTGATCTCTGCTGTCCAGAGCTGTTTCGTTCTTTGCGGCTTCAACCTGCATTCGAATTTACTGCCTTTAACCCCACCCGTATCCTGGGCTATTTATGTTATTATCTTATCCTTTAAAGGATCTATAAAGATCCCTCTTCCTGTCAAAAGTTGTCCCTGATAGCCTCACGTATGCATGCGCTCTAAAGATTACCTCGAAGTTCTCTGTGTAGCTTACCTTTACATGATCCCAACCCTCACTGCGTGTGCTATAGGACTCTTTCTACTGACCCTCTGGTAAGGGTAAAGACCAGAAACGCAGCAATGTGGTTTTTACTCTCTCGCCACCTGTTATAATTATACCATTTGAATCGCGCCTTACCTTATAGCAAACACACCAAAAGCCTCAGGGCAACCAGCTTCTTTACATCTCGAGACAAAACATGAAGCACGCCGCAAACACCACACAGAGCATAAATTCTTTTCATACTCTGCTCTTCCTCAGAAGGGTTACGATCTGCCACTCTTCGCTGAGAATTCTCCTGAGAGGGGCTGATCTCTGAGTTATTGCCTGAAGAAAATGAAGAGGGCTTTATTTTTTTGGTTGTGTGACAAAATGGGTTAAAATTTAAGTTAAGCACCTCCTTATAAACTTAAGCAAAACGACAAGAAAAGAGGTGCTTAAATGAATATAACAATGAACTTAGGAAGCGTCGATAGACGAAAACAAGGGAAAACATAACAAATTGCGTAAAGAACATGGAATTGAACAAAGCTGTAGTCAGCCTGATAAGTGATGGAGAAAAAGCGATTCTGGCTCTTATTAAAAATGGCTTCCAGTTATCTCTTGATCATACTATAAGTCATACGCGCTAGTGGAAGGATGGACAAGAAAGAGAGAAGAAGAGTTCTGAACAGCTGCTTTTTACTCTGAGAGATTCTGTTCTAAAACACATCAAAGACGGAGATAAAGAAGCCATAGAATAGGGAATGGACTGCTGATAAGATGAAGAAGCTGTATGTTATTTAATTCTCTCTGTCTGCTGCTAAGTTTATAAGAAGCACAAGTAGCAGTGTAGTAACCTTTGCCAGAGTGTAAGAAAGGTAAGCACATTCCATGGAACAACAATCTTATTGAAAGGTTGATGGGAGAGCTACAAAAGAGAATAAAGCATAAATTGTGGTCTGAATCAGGATTGGAAGCGATATACGGGCGTGTGAAACACTCCCTACACAAACCGTGTTTTAACACGGTTGTATATCCAATCTGATCAAAAGATTATTAAGGGCACAAAACAAACAGGGTGGAGAGAGACAATCGCATGTTGTCTGAAATTATTTTGGCAGATCTTCAATAAGGAGGGAATTAAGAATGAAAGAATTGGATGTGGTTAAAAGAGGAACATTTGCTCTCGCGATCGCAGGGATCTTGCTCATCGCCCCATCCGGTGCGGTGATGGCCTCCCCTGCTACAGAGCCCGACTTTGAGCTCAAGGATCTAACGGAGAGCGCTGGAATGGGGTTTGGAAACTATCTGAACAAATACGCCTGGTCTATGGCATATTTCAAGGGGCACCTGTATGTGGGGACTCTGAGCACCTCGCCGCTCAGTATGTCACCGGTCAGCGTATTCCCCTCTATAGCTAGCGGAGCGGAGATCTGGAGGCTTGAAGATGAGACTACTGATGAGTGGACTAAAGTCCTTGATCTCGGCGATGGCTCCGGTGATGATCAGGAGAATATAGGATTCCGGGAGATGAGGGAGTATAATGGAAAACTTTACGCTGGCTCTTTCTGTATGCGTGCGAGATGCGGTATCTGGGAGAGCGAAGATGGCCTGACATGGACCAAGCTCAAAACATTTGACGGCAGTTCAATCCGGGGATCTGCGGTGTATGACGGCAAACTGTTCATCGGCACTTCTGGAGTGCCTGAGGTCTGGTCATTTGACGGCAAGGACTTCACAAGGATATATAGCGATGAGGGAGCTAATCTCATCAAAACATTCGCGGGATTTGCCGTTTTTGAAGATAACCTGTATTTCACTGAATGGTCGAGCTATAGACAGCCTCTTTTTAGATATGACGGCGAGAGAGTTGAGCGGGTGCTGGAGTTGCATGACGGGCACTTTATGATGACACTTGAAGTGTTCGATGGGTATTTATATATAGGCTCATGTGGGCTGCCCAGAGCTCAGAGCTTCTATCTGAAGCGCTCTGCTAACCCTGATGATCCAGATTCATGGGAGACCATCGTTGGAGATGATGGAATATACCCTGAGGGGTTTGGTTACAGGGACAACCTTTACGCATGGAACATGGAGGAGTATGAGGGAAGGCTATATCTCGGAACTTTGAAGTTTTTCGGCCCGGCCCAGCTTTGGGTGAGCGATGATGGGTTAAACTGGGAAAAGATATTTGAAACAGACAGTCGTATGCAATACGGCATCAGAGAGCTGATGGCTACAGATGATGCGCTATTCATCGGCACTGCTTATAACCCGCTATCGCCATGCATGAGAGACTGCGGGTTGCAGGTATTCAGATTCAGCTCATATGAATATACAGGAGGTGACAATCCCGTTTCCAATATAAATAGTTGACTGATCGATCTTCTTTAAACTTTGAGCGAACGGACGTTCTTAAGAATTTGGTTTTGTGTCAACATTGGTTGAACGGGTGAAAAAATCTATTATACCCGCTAAATGTCAGAGGAAAAATAAGTAATAGGAACCGATCTGTGATAAGGATCTAGACCATATTTCAGACTTCTCTTCACTTTCAGGATGCTTATCTTATAGAACGTTTTGAGTAATGCGATCAGGACGCAAGCGATCAGGGTGGAGAAGATCTGGATCAAGACTGCGTTCAGATTCTTCGCGATGAATCTCTCGATCTTTAAATAAGACTTTATCTCCCTAAAAAATATCTCGATCGACCACCTCATCCCGTAGATCTTCCTTATCTCCTCCGGTGGAAGATCCAAATTCGTGAGGTACCTCTCGGTTCTCTCATTGGTATAGAAGGTCACAGATCTGAATATCGAGCCGTTCGATAGCTTAATCGTCTCATCTGATATTTTCCCCTCGATTTTTTCAGATAAAACATCTTACTTCGTGTTGCTCTTTATCGGCGTGATAAATCTGTATCCTTTCTCGTCCAACTCCCTGAACCTATCCAACTTCCAGTATCCCCTGTCAAATACCAGGATCACGTCTTGTAGATCGATAAACACGTTCGAATCTTCTAAGAGACCATCAAACTCGAGAGAATCATATACGTCTCCAGGTGTAACCATGACGGTGAGAGGAATCGTTAAAGGATCCAATAAGGCAGACGTATGGATCTTTATTCCTTCTCCTGTGCTCCCGTTAGTCCGCAATACTCTAGCTCGGAATACCTGGACCTCCAGACGACGAACGTCGAATCTATTCCGAGAACTCTTAGATCTCGTTTCAGCATCCAATGTTTTCTATTTTCTATCTTTCCATATGAGATCGATGAGTTCATAGAATGCCATAGAAGAATGCTCCGTATCTCTGGTTCTTATTCACCTTCGATAGTTGAGACTTGCTGATCTCGATCAGATGGTATCTCTCTGATAGGATCCTCTTCAGTGAATCGGATAACTCCTTTAAGGTTATGCAATCTTCAATAACGTACCAGGATCAATAGATCTTCTCTCATGCTCAATTTCTTTGAGAATTCATCTACCTTTGTCTTCTCCGCTATTCCTTCCACACCTGTCTTTTCGAATGGTTTGAAGCGACTGTTTGAAGGGGTATTCTGATCTTCTCCTTTCACTTTGCATCCCAATCCCCTGAAGCTAACTGGCAATGTTTTAAAAGATTTATGCTAAAAAGAGAATCAACCGATAGAAGTAAATAACTGAAACGTCAATAAGGAGGTGAGCACAATGAATTATCGTAACATGACCATAGCCCTTATAATCTGTTTGTTGTTAACATCACTTGCTGGCTTTGATGTAAGCTCACAGAGCATCCCCGGGAATACAGCCGGGCTTAAAAAGCACGACAGCACAAAAAGCTACGCAGGATATACCTATTTTAGCAATATGGATCCTTCAAACCCGAGGACGGTGCTTATTGACATGGAAGGAAAAGAGGTGCATAGCTGGCCACTTGCTGGTGTGCCTTCCATAATGCTTCCAGGAGGCTCTCTCATAGGGTCACAGGGCTTTATTGCAGGGGGACAGGGAATCTTCGTGGATACGGTATCCGTGGTTCAGGTTAGCTGGGATGGTGAAGTAGAATGGGAATTTGACCACTGGGAAGAAGTAACCGGTGGAGATGGAAATAAAGTCTGGACAGCCAGACAACACCATGATCTTCAAAGAGAAGGAAACCCTGTGGGCTACTATGCTCCCGGGCTTGAGCCGCTGGTGTACGGCGGCAAAACCCTGATACTGGCGCACAGCACCACCTTACAGGCAGAAGAAATAGGCGACAACATGATCGCTGATGATGTCATATATGAAGTGGACTGGGAAGGCAACATCATTAAAGAGGAAGATGGAGGATTTTTCTGGAGAGCTACGGATCATCTTGATGAGATGGGATTTGACGATGAGGCAAAAGAGGATATAAGAAGGACTGCCTCTCGTGACATGAGTTTTGCAGGGGGTGTGGATCTGTTGCACACCAATAGCGCAAGTTATCTGGGACCCAATAAATGGTATGATGGTGGCGATGAGCGTTTTCATCCTGAAAATGTCATTATGGACTCTCGTAAAGCAAATTTTATAGCGATTATAAGCAGAGAAACTGGAGAGATTGTCTGGAGGGTGGGACCAGATTATTCACCCGGTAACCCTGAAGATAAACTCGGCCAGATACTAGGAATGCATCATGCGCACATGATACCGAAAGGCCTTCCGGGTGAGGGCAACATTTTAGTTTTAGATAACGGTGGATTTGTTGGGTATGGGGATAGCGAGCTCAGGACGTATTCCAGGGTTCTGGAGTTCAATCCAGTAACCATGGAGATAGTCTGGGAATACAGTGATAGGATAGGATTGGATATACCATTTTTCGGAGGAAACCATAGGTTTTTTACTCTCTTTAATGGTTCTGCTCAGCGTCTTCCAAATGGCAATACGCTAATTACTGAGGGCGCAACAGGCGCGATTATAGAGGTTACGAAAGACAAAGAGATCGTGTGGGAATACATTTCTCCATATATAGCGAGCATCACCCAGGTGCTTCCTGTGCCTCTTCCAGTAGACCCCCCCATTAATGCGGTGTATCGCGCTTACAGAGTTCCCGAGGACTGGCTTCCATAATTGTTTATACATCGCTGCCTATAACCCGCTATCGCCATGCATGAGAGACTGTGGATTGCAGGTATTCGGGCTCGCGTAATCTCAATCCGATTTAGATGTCCCATAAACTTGGTGTTATGACGTCACCGCACAACAAGTCTAAGCTCCTGGAAGAGGGATCAGCTCAACCAGCAAGAAGGAGAAGGTGGATAGGCTGTTCAGCTTGCTGAACAGAGCTCTTGTTTACAAGGGCGAATACTCTATGACAGCAGGCGCATAGACTGGCATGACGGTGAAGATGGAAAGGGGTCTGTGCTACAGGATCTTCAAGAAAGATTCTAAGATGAGTTTGATTCCCATAACACTGAGAACAGAAAGCTCTGGCTGTTGATAATTACTGGTAAATGTCCCATTGAGCTCACAGAACCGATGAGAAAGGAGATTGGGATGGCGAGTTCAAGCAGCATGTTGAGAACTTTGGCACAAAACCAATACGTATCAGAGTAAATCACCCTCAGATGGCAAGATAGAAAAGTTCTACGGAACGGTTAAGGACAAGATGGATGAGTTCAGATATATAGACGAGCTGATCTTGTGGTGAAATTGCATAAGACCTGAGTCTGGCTATTTGTCTCTTTGAGACACCTGAAAAAGCGTTTTACAGGAATCTTGATAAATGAGGCGAATATGGAAAATAATTTCAGGAAAGTACAATCACAGGATCCATAAGAGAACCTTATAACCAGCATATTTCATGAGCCTCATGAGATTCCTGCTGATGCCACTCATCCACCTCAGATCTCTCTAGACGGAGCACAGATCAGAACGATCTATGACAATGAGACCGATAGTTTTTGGACCGCATCTCCCTCGGTGGTGAAAAGTTCACCCTCGTGGTTGAGACATGGGACAGTTATGAGAGGATCTCTGCAGACTGCATGGCGATGATCTCCTTTTCTTCAGCGGATTCCGGAAGCAAAGTCTGGCTGACAAAGCCGGACAGGATACATTCTACGATATACGCAGATTACGTTGAAAGAACCTGTGGTTCGGGCTATTCTGTGAAAGAGCGAGAAACGAGTGCGTAAGTCCCTCTATTCCATAGTCAGGCTTTTCAAAGCAGGGATATAGCCCCAAAGCTGTTGGGGGGGAAAGAGGGATCTGATGTATCTACCCTGGGAAAAGCGTTTTTCTCATAAGGGTCGGTCTTTGTTGTAGGATCCCAGCACCTTCATGTAGTTGGCACGCTCAAAAGCGGCGGGATCCGCTACAGATCTTTGACTCATTATCCCTCTGATCTGCTCCATAGAGTCGTACCTGTGCTTTTTCATCCATAAGGTGAGGTCATCGAGGACCCTCTTTATGTGCATAATACCATTTTCGAGAAGGGCTGAAGTCATCATGGCGACATCTGCGCCCGCCATCACAGATCTCACAACATCCTCAGCGGAATGAACCCCTCCCGTGACAGCCATATCGGCCTTTATCTTTCCATATAGGATCGCAACCCATCTAAGCCTCAGCCGCAACTCGCCCGGACTGCTCAGAACAAGGTTTGGAACCACTTTAAGCCTCTCGATGTCCAGATCCGGCTGGTAGAATCGGTTGAAAAGAACAATCGCATCTGCGCCTGCCTCGCTTATGTGGCTGAGTGAATTTGGAATTGAGGTAAAGAAGGGGCTGAGTTTGACCGCTACAGGCACACCTACCTCGTTTTTTACAGATTTAACCAGATCTGTATACATCCCTTCAATCTTCTGTGAATCCATATCCGGGTCTGTAGGCAAGTAATAGATGTTGAGCTCAAGCCCGTCCACTCCCGCTCTTTCCATCAGACTGGCATATCTTATCCATCCACCGGTTGAGACTCCATTCAGACTGCCTATAACAGGAATACCCACGGCCTTTTTTACCCTTCTGATGTGCTCAAGATAATCATCAGGAGCAAATCTGTAATCCGTCATTTTTGGAAAATAGGTCAAAGCCTCTGCGAAGCTCTCGTCGCCCTGGGTCATGTAACGGTCCAGCTCCCCCTCTTCAATGTTGACCTGCTCTTCAAAGAGGGATTGCAGGACTACGGCAGCCGCGCCCGCTCTTTCCATCTCCACGATGTTGTCAACGCTCTCACACAACGGCGAGGATGATGCCACAACAGGGTTCTTCAGCTTAAGGCCCATATAATCGGTTGATAGATCTATCATCTTATCATTTGCCCTCCTCCACAGGCATTGAAGCCCACAGTTCATACAACCTCCAGCGTTTGAGGATTTCTTTCTTAGCGCTCTTCAAAAGCTGCCCAGCAACCTCGGGTCTGCTCTGCAGCAGCATTTTATATCTTGCTTCATAGTATATATACTCTTCCAGAGGAAGATCCGGAGGCTTTGAGTCCAGCTGCAGTGGATTTTTGTTCTCTCTCTCAAGAGCGGGATTGTAACGGATCAGAGGCCAGGAACCTGAACGGACTGCTTTTTTCTGCTGCTCCATGCCGTATCTGAGATCGTAACCATGAGCTATGCACGGGGAATAGGCTATGATGATCGAGGGGCCATCATAAGCCTCGGCCTCCAGGAACGCTCTTATGGTCTGGTTATCGTTTGCGCCCATTGCAACTCTGGCAACGTACACGTTCCCATAGCACATGGCCATCATGGCAAGATCCTTCTTTGGCTGCGCCTTGCCTCCTGCAGCGAACTTTGCCACAGCGCCCATGGGAGTAGACTTTGACATCTGGCCCCCCGTGTTCGAATAGACCTCCGTGTCCAGAACAAGGACGTTTACATCTCTGCCAGAAGCAATGATGTGGTCGAGACCACCATATCCTATGTCGTACGCCCAGCCATCACCCCCAACGATCCACACATCCTTCTTTACCAGCGCATCGGTAACGCTCAGCAGCTCATCCGCTTCCCTGATCTTCACCCCTCTCAATTTTTCCCTGAGCTCTCTGACTCTCTCACGCTGTTTTTTGATGCCATCCTCCGTTGATTGATCACCATTCTTGATCTCCCGAACAAGGTCCTCTCCCAGCACGGAAGAGAGCCTGTCAAGCAGTTCTTTTGAATACGCTATCTGCCTATCCAGTGCCAGACGCATGCCCAACCCAAATTCGGCGTTGTCCTCGAACAGGGAATTTGACCATGCTGGCCCCCTGTTCTGATCATTAAAGGTCCACGGGGTTGTGGGCAGGTTTCCTCCATAAATGGAAGAGCATCCTGTGGCATTTGCGATGATTGCCCTGTCTCCAAAGAGCTGACTCAGCAACTTGAGATAGGGGGTCTCACCACAGCCAGCGCAGGCTCCTGAGAACTCGAAGAGCGGTCTAAGAAACTGGACGTCTGTGACAAAATTCATCCCGAGTTCAGTGCGGTTTGCGTCGGGTAACCTCAGGAAAAAGTTCCAGTTCTCGTTCTCATCATCCTTTATTGGTGGCTGGAAGGCCATGTTTATGGCCTTAAACTTTGGTTCTTTCCTGTTTTTTGCCGGGCAGACCTCCACGCAGAGTCCGCAGCCTGTGCAATCCTCTGGAGACACCTGAAGCGTGTACCGCTTACCTTTAAAGAGCCTGTGCTTTGATGAAGTCGATTTGAATGTTGAGGGCGCATGCGATAGCTCCTTTCCATCGTACACCTTGGCGCGTATAACTGCATGGGGACACACAAGAGAACATTTTCCACACTGTATGCAGATATCAGGATCCCAAACCGGTATCTCAAGAGCGATGTTCCTCTTCTCCCATTGAGTCGTGCCGCTGGGGAACGTTCCATCCTGGGCGAAGACGCTGGATGGCAGATCATCGCCTCTGCCTTCAAGCATCCTCGCAGTCACTTCCTGAACAAATTCTGGCGCTTCAGGAGGAACGGTCCTGCGCATATCAAGATTGCTGGTCGCCATTTCAGGCACCTTCACTTCATGCATGCTGTCAAGCGCCCTATCAACCGCCTCGAAATTCATTCTCAGCAGTGATTCACCGCGTTTGCCATAGGTAACATCTATCTGGTGTTTTATGTAATCTATCGCCTTCTCCATAGGAATCACATCGCTCAGAGTAAAGAAACAGGTCTGCATGATCGTATTAATTCTGATGCCCAGACCCACATCTCTCGCAGTTTTGTACGCATCAACAACGAAAAATCTCAGTCTCTTCCCTATTATCTCCTTTTGCATAGTGATTGGCAGATGATCCCAGACCTCGTCCGCGGGATATGGGCTGTTCAACAAAAACGTTGCCCCGGGTTCCGCAGTTCTAAGAACATCAAAGCGCTCAACAAAGGAGAACTGGTGACAGGCTATGAAGTTTGCCCGCTGGATCAGATAGGGCGAGCTGATCGGGTCTCTGCCAAACCTGAGATGCGAAGTTGTTAGAGACCCGGCCTTTCTTGAGTCGTAGACAAAATAACCCTGGGCATAATTATCCGTTTCTTCCCCTATTATTTTTATGGAATTCTTGTTTGCGCTGACGGTACCATCCGAGCCCAGCCCATAAAAAACTGCCCTGGTTCTCTCCGGGGGCTCTATATAAAAGTCCTGATCGTAATCCAGACTGGAATGGGTTATGTCCTCATTTATCCCCACAGTAAAATGGTTTTTTGGATTATCTTTCGCGAGTTCATCGAATATTCCCCTGACCATCGCCGGTGTGAACTCCTTTGATGAAAGGCCGTAACGGCCACCGACAACGATGGGTTCAGATTCAGGAAATCCTGCTTCCCTTATCGCGGTTACCACATCAATGTAGAGAGGCTCGCCAACGCTTCCAGGCTCCTTTGTCCTGTCAAGGACTGCGATTTTCTTGACCGCTTTTGGCAGCGCTTCGACGAAGTGCTTTACCGAAAAGGGGCGGTACAGGCTTACCTTTACCATCCCGACCTTTTCACCCCGTTCATTGAGATACTTCACCGTCTCCTGAACGGTTTCTGCACCGGATCCCATGAGCACAATGACCATCTCCGCATCGGGTGCTCCGAAATACCGGAAAAGACAGTGCTCTCTTCCCGTAACGGCTGCGAATTTTTCCATAATCCTCTGGACGATCTCCGGACAGGCGAGGTAGTACGGATTTATGGCTTCTCTGGCCTGGAAGAACGTGTCGGGATTCTGAGCCGTTCCCCTTATAAATGGATTATCAGGAGATAGGGCCCTTTTCCTGTGGGCCCTTACCAGATCTTCATCTATCATCGCTTTCATATCATCCATGCTTAAAAGATCTATTTTTGATATCTCGTGGGATGTACGGAACCCGTCAAAAAAATGGAGGAATGGCACTCTTGATTCTAGCGTAGCAGCCTGAGATATGACAGCAAAGTCTGCGACTTCCTGCACAGAGCTGGAAGCCAGGAGCGCGAATCCTGTGTAGCGGGTGGCCATAACATCACCGTGATCGCAAAATATCGATAGCGCATGTGTTGCCAGAGAACGCGCCGCGACATGGAAAACGGTTGGCGTCAGTTCTCCCGCTATCTTGAACATGTTTGGAATCATCAGGAGCAGCCCCTGAGAAGCGGTAAACGTGGTCGTGAGAGCCCCCCTCTGCAGAGATCCATGGAGCGCACCTGATGCTCCCCCCTCACTTTGCATCTCAGTTACCTGCGGCACAGTGCCCCATATGTTTGGAACGCTCTCTGTAGACCACTGATCCGCAAGTTCTGCCATGGGAGAAGAGGGAGTTATCGGATAAATAGCTATGATCTCGTTAGTGCGATATGCAGAATATGCCGCAGCCGCATTTCCATCGACCGTTACCTTTTTTCTTTCCATACAAGGTCAGAGCATATAGACGGTATTTGAAATTTTCCTTTGGAAAATGAATGACGTGAAATCTGGAATGCAGTTATGCCAGATTCAAAGCACTTCAGCGATCATCTTTCGAATGTAGATCCTGAAAGGTACATCATATAGGGCGGATGATAAGGAAATCTCTGTTAGACGGGGAAAAAACGCAGGGATTATGGAAGAGGTCTCTAAGCCGACGAAAACAGCGCAGGGGCGTCTGAAACCTGGCCGCTTTTTCCGACCAGCTCTGAAAGCCACCGGTCTATGACCGCAAAAACCTCTTCTTCATTCTCTTTTTTGAAGAGCCCAGGGGCTGCTCCTTCTATGAGGACAAAGCTCTTGTCCCCTGCATCGATGCCTCCATAAGAGTCCCTGACCATGAAAGGCGGCACAATCTCATCCTCACTTCCGGAGATGAAAAGGCACGGATCTCTGTATTCGTTAACACCACGCCAGAGTATCGCCATGTTCTCTAAGAGCTCTACGATCATGCTCACCCTTACCGGTTCTGCTATGCCCTTCACGGATAGCGAACTTCCCGGCTCTATTCTAGCGTATATCTTCAGTGGAGGGAGCAAAACGTTGATGAGAGATTGTGAAACCGATATCTTTCCTATGCGCGGAAGGGTGTAATATCCTCCCATGAAGGCTCTGGTCCTTGATCATGGTAGTGTTTTAAGCTGATTTCGCAGATCCGAGATCCTATGCACCGTGCATCGACGCCCATTGAGATCACAGAACCTTTAAGGGAAAAGATCTGAGGGCCACAGAATTTCTGGCTGCCGAAAGAGTGAAGGGCCTGAGATGGAAAATGGTGATGGGAATGGAGTATATGTAAGAAAAAATAACAGGAATACACGCTGGCTTGTGCTTATCTCAAAAGATCAACAGAAGAACCTACGTGAAAAGATCCTTCTTTCTGGGAAATTTTCCTGTGGCAACCCTGAAGGCTGCAGCTCTGTTAGCAAGCAAAAGCGCCTCACTAAGATCCTTACCCTCCGTAAGCGCTGCAACGAAAGCTCCATGAAATGTGTCCCCTGCGCCTATCTCGCACTTTGCTTCTATCTTAATTCCGGGAGCGGAAAAAGATCTTTTCTCGAAAAATGCCCTGGCTCCTTCGCTGCCCATCTTGACAACAACAAGCTTTGTGTGCTTAAGCAGCTCTTCGGCGCCTTCGTCTATGCCCTTTGTGCCGGTGATGAGAGATAGCTCCTCTCTATTGGGAAAGACCGCGTAAGCATTTTCTATCACTTTCATGGTCCTCTCCCTCAGCTGTTCATTCCAGAAGGCTTTTCTTATGTTTGGCTCGTAGAATATTCTGGCTCCACTCAAAGCTTCCATATCCGGCTCAGCGCCTCTTATCGCCGCCTCAGTTATTGTCACTATCTCCTCCTTCTCAAACTTTATTCCCCTCAGCATCAGCTTTTCTTCAGGCATGCTTATGCCAGGAAATCGATAGAAATAATAGTTGCTCCTCCCTTCTGCATCCAGCTCATAAAAGCTTATCCCTGTGAGATACTCCTTTTCCACGCTTACATTCGTGCACTCTATCCCCTCTTTCTCAAGCTCATTTATGATAAATTGCCCGAAGCGATCCCCGCCCACAGCGCTTACCAGCTGCGGTTTTGTACCGAGTCTTGCCTCCGCTATGGCTATGTTTGCGCCTGAGCCGCCGATACCCCTGCGAAAGCTTCTGACATCCTCTATATTCTTATGGATCGCTGAAGGAGAGAATTCAACAAATGCTGAGCCTATGACCTTCATGGTTGCAATCCTTTTTTATGGATATAACTCTTGCCGCTCTGCTCCCAGCTAAAAATGATAAGAGAGGAAAACAATCTGTGCTATGCAATTAAAAGATAAGAGGGCGAGAGAAGGAAAGATACCCTACGACATGCTTGATAAGCTGATAGATCAATACTCATACGGCAGAAAGGATATGCTCATAGGACCCAGCACAGGCGTGGACTGCTCTGTTTTTGATATGGGTAAAAAATTTCTGGTTGCAACATGCGATCCTGTTACCTTTGTTTCTTCAGGCTACTACTGCATAAACGTCAATCTCAACGATATCCTATCCATGGGAGCAAAACCTCTGTTTTTCATGGTAACCATAATACTACCCCCAGGCAATGAAGAGCTGGAGAGCATAATGGAGGAGATATACAGAGGGTGTAAGAGATATAGAATAAGCTTTGGCGGCGGGCACACAGAGATAAGCTCCATAGTGAACAGACCCATGATCTCTGGCTTTATGGTGGGCATATGCGGTAAAGACGAGCTCAGGGGCTCATTCAATGCAAAGAATGGCGATAGAGTTCTGATAACAAAGGGCATGGGCATAGAGGGCACGGCGATAATCGCTGAAAAAAAGAGAGAAGAGATAGAACTCACCTTTGGAAAAGCCTTCTTAAAACGTGCGCTTTCATACAAAAAGCAACTGTCTGTTTATAGAGAGGCAACGATAGCAAGGAAAAGCGCGAATGGAATGCATGATGCGACTGAAGGGGGGGTGCTGAATGCGCTCCATGAGATGTGTGTTGCCTCAAACGTAAGCATGGATATTGATGATTTTCCTTTGAGCACTGAAACAAAAGAGCTTTGCAACCACTTCGCTCTAAACCCCATGGGGCTCATATCCTCGGGCACCCTGATAATAACAACGAAGGATGAGAGCCTGAAGGAGAGAATAGAAAAAAAAGGGATTAAAGTCCATGATATAGGGCTTGTGAGAAAAGATGGAAAGAGAGAGGTCAGATACAGAGGCAAAGTCCTGAAGCCATTTGAGAGAGATGAGATCATAAGGATATGATATAAACAAAAACCGGCGCTCAAAAGAATGGCACCTTAGCGCTCTGCAGTGTTCTGGCACCCAGATATACAAGAAAGATACCAGATGCGTTCATGAGCCTGGTGAACGGAAGAAGAAAAGCAAAAAGCCCCGGCCAGTCAAAAAGGTATGTGAATATGGCCAGAATAAGAAAACCTGACGCAAACATCATGCCACCCCTTCTCAGAGCGCTCCATCTCGCCCTGAAAGCGTAAACAGAAAAGACAGCAAAGACAAAGAAAGCAAGGGAAGAGATCGTCAGCAGAGTCAGAAGAACGAAAGAATATGGGTAGACCACTTCAGAGACGCCGGGATAGATCGCAATCACGCTAGAATCTGAATAAAGGCTGGCTCCGAAGAATATCGCAAACATAGATAAAGAAAAGGCAAAAGAGAGTCTCTCTCTGCCTGACCACACCAGCGATACAGCAAAGGCCATTATAAAGACGAGCGCCAGCGGCCCAAAGAGGTTGGATACCGTGTAAAAAAACATGTTTCTCCCCAGGATAGCTCTTAAAAACACAACAAAGTAGTTTATTGAGAAGAAAAAGAAGAACATTGAGAGATAGAAAAGCTGGGGCGTGTATACCTCTCTGTACTTCAGAAAAAATCTGAAAAACGCATACAACGCTATAATGGCTGCTACACCTGTTGATGCAAGGTACACATAGAAGGGTAAAAGGCTCATGATCTGCATATGTATATACCTTTTCTCTGTTTATACATTTTTATCTTTCTTCTGGGCTCTTATCTTCAGCTACCTTCTGAACCACACATCGTCCAGATCCAGCTCCTCTCTTTTTCTCCTGTAATCGTAGAGCTCTTCCCTGCTTCTATCCACCATACGCGCAAGGTCCTCTGTTTCCTCTCCCAGCTTTTCCAGAACCTTGAAGATCTCATCCATGGCCTCAAAAGCATTCTTTGCTTCGGCTATCTCTGCTCTCTCCATCTTTTCAAGAAAGTATCTGCGCAGATCGCCTAGCATATGCTTGAGCGCACCCATAGACAGGTCTGGATCAATGTTCTCTGCGATCTCTGTCTTCTTATCCCTGAGAAAAGAGAGAAAGAGCTTCGCCTCACAGTAAGACTGAAAAGATCTCTCAAATATGGAGGAAAGGAAAGGGTCTTCCTTTACCAGAGACAGGGCTTCCTCGAATAGCTTATCCAGCTCTTCCATGCTCTTTCTGCTATCTATCGTTTCCTTAGCAAGAGCATTTATTTTGCTGGAGAGCTCCTCTGCTCTCTTTTTTCTACCCTCATACTCACGAAAAGCTCCGTAAAACTCCTCAGCTCTCATTTGATCTTACCCCTCTTAAGGCTATCAAAAAGACTCGGGAGATAGATGAGATAGCTACCATCCTTCTCCACAACTATGGGCTTTTCCTCAAGCAGCGCTTCAATATCTATCTCATAGCTCCCTTTACCCTTTATCTCAATTATCCCTTTGTGCTCTTCAGGCTTAACCTCAGCCTCGATCCATCTATCAAGCCTGCTCTCATCCATCATTATCTTTGCTATGCCCGATGGCTTCTTCTGGCTTATCTCACTGCGCTCCTCATCACTCAGAGGGTTGTCTGCAAAGTAGAATCTTCTACCACCACAAACCTTGCAGCCACTCTCAAGCTCCTTTATATCTTCATAGACCGCTCCGCATTTAAGACACTGATGCATTTCTATATCGCCCCACTATTCTCTATTCCAGCACCTCTCCCCTTGTCAGAATGAGTGCCTTTATGACATTACCATCCTTATAGACGGTTTTAAGCATATCTGCAGGACCTATCACTTCCATTCTTGTTCTCTTTTTGCGCATAATTCTTTCCCATATGCTTCCCCTGCTCTCATAACTCTCCAGCTCTATTCCTATGAATTTATCCTGATCTATCTCATTCATGGTCCTCTCTATGAGCTCTGCTTCCTCTCTGGGCTCAAGCCCCTTTTCAAGGACAAGGATCTTTCCATTTTTGACATTGTCTAAAATGAACCTCACCTTCTCATATCTGCCCATTCTGCCCAGCATCTCTTCAGATATCAGATCTATGCTTATCCCATCCATCTTCTGCACCTCAACCAAAGCATTCAAACATCCCCCTGTAAAGCTCCTCTATATTCTTCCCATCCAGAGCACTTATTGACACAACTCTGTGCTGCGGGAACGCATTCTGAATCGCATTCGGCGAGCTCTGTGGAAGATCTATCTTGTTTGCCACAATCAGCACAGGTATGTTTCTTGCCTCAAGATTGCCCATTATCGTTATATTCACCTGCGTATATGGATCCTCGCATGAGTCAAGAACAAGGAGGACCCCATCTATGTCATCAAGCCATCTTATCGCTTCTATAACCCCTTCTGTTGCTTCCTTTGCTCTGGCTCTAGCTTCATCTTCGCTCAGTCCAAAGCTCTGGAACTCCCTGTAATCTACCCTGGTAGCGATACCGGGTGTGTCAACTATATCTATCTCCAGCTTGCCCTTACCGTTGTTTATGGTCACATTCTCCCTCTTGTTCACCCTTCTCGTCTCATGCGGGATGTTTGATATTGCCCAGAGCTCCTCTCCGGTCCAATCCTTTGTAATCTTGTTCGCAAGAGTGGTCTTTCCAGAATTTGGTGGTCCATATATTCCTATCTTTGCGTGGCTTCTGCCAAACATCTTTTTGAGCCATCTTGCAAATCTGCCTTTTTTGAATCTCTCTCTGATCCCCATCCTCTCAACAAATAGAGCTGCTTCAGCTTATATATTTTTCTCTCAGTTGCTTTTTGTGTGGACTAAGATATTATCTGAAAAGCTTCTGAGATACATTGCGGGCATAAAGGAAAAGGATAATGCTATCTGGTATCATAGAGGAATATGCCCGGGCTGCGGCCTGACAGATGGGGAGAAAGAGGGGATAGAGAGGATCCTGAAAAAAGGTTATATGTGATAAAGACATAAGATCTATGCGCATAGCTCTCAAGCTCTCATCGAGCAAAGAAAAAATTGTTTTGCCGCTCCAATACAACTACTACCTGCAGAGCTTTCTCTATGCCAGCATCTCAAAAGAGCTGGCTACCTTTTTGCATGATAAGGGCTTTGAATATGAAAAGAGGAGCTTCAAGATGTTTACCTTCTCCAGGCTCGAGGGCAGGTATGAAATAAAGAAAGGCACGATAACCTTCACAATGCCTGTGAAACTTGTGGTATCGAGCCCTCTAGATCGCTTTGTGAGTGAGCTTGCGAACACCATGCTGAGCAACAAGCTTAAGCTGTGCGGTGAGGATATATCTGTTGAAGAGATGGAGGTCCTTGGGAAGCCTGAGATAAAGAGCAGAATGGAGATAAGGATGATGACCCCTCTTGTTGCTTATAGCACCCTTTTAACACCAGAAAGAAGGAAGAAGACCTAC
>JAXHST010000051.1:0-33262 GCA_034190325.1 Thermoplasmatota archaeon | reverse complement strand
GCCTCCTTTATTGCTGACAAATGCTATTCTTTTAGTGCTCATTTTTTCACCCCTGTGAGCTTTAAAAATACATCTTCAAGGCTTGCCTCCATTGTCCTTATCTCAAAAACCTTTGCACCTGATCTAACAAGTTTCTCGTTAATCCCTGCAAGGATCTCATAGTTCTCAACCTCAACCTCTATCATGCTATCTTCTGATTTAAGCTTTTTCACCCCGCTTATACCTTCTATTGTTTTCAGGACCTCTCCAGGCAAAGGCTCCAGCAATCCTATTCTTGCCCTGAGAGCTGAGACCTCCTTGGATAGATTGGATACGGAATCCACAGAGACAACAGATCCCTCATTTATTATGCAAACTCTATCGCACAGCTTCTGGACCTCTGGCAGGATATGGGATGAGAGGAATATTGTTTTGCCCTCATCTTTAAGCCCTTTTATGATCTCCTCAAACTCAAATATCGCCTTTGGATCTAACCCATTTGTTGGCTCATCAAGCACAAGAACCTCCGGATCATTAAGCATCGCAAGGGCTAAACCTAATTTCTGTCTCATTCCGTGGGAGAATGTTGATATCTTTCTGTCTGCAACCTTCTCAAGGCCTACCAGCTTAAGCATTTCTTTACATCTTCTTTCATCCTTCCGATAAAAAGATCCATTGAAAGCCAAGTAGCTTAAAGCGCTCATCTCTTCATAGAAGCCGAAAGCTTCCGGCAGAACGCCTATCTTTCTTCTAACCTCCTTTGACTCATCTACAATGCTATGCCCCAGCACATAGGTCTCGCCACTGTCCGGAGGCAGCATTGTAGTTATTATCTTTATAGTAGTTGTCTTACCTGCACCGTTAGGGCCGAGAAAGCCGAAGATCTCCCCCCTACTAACACTGAAGTTTATTCCTTTTAAAGCCCTAAAGTTTCCATAGCTCTTCTCCAGGTTTTTTACCTCTATTGCATTCATTATAATAACCTTCTCAAAACCTGAAGCTCATTTCTGAACTGTCTGACCGCAGTGTAGATCCCGCAACCTGTAGCTATAGCTGCATCCCGCGCTATCTTTAAAAAGGAATCTGTTGCCATGGATAATACGCCGTTGTCCAGAAAATAGTTGGCATCCAGTGCTTTATAGACCATATCGACTATACAGATTATCAGCACTCCCCAGATCACCAGATCCAGGAAAAATAGCCACACCGCAAACCTCCTCCTATCTATCATTCTTTTAGCCATATTTTCACACAACCTTATTAAAATTTTTTGGATATATACCTTTCTATTGTTTCCCCAATTTTCTCTGCGCCCTCCTCAAGATTTTTCATAGATGTTGCATAACTCAGTCTAAAGCGTCTTTCTCCATTTTTTCCAAAAGCAGAGCCCGGGGTTAAGAGCACATGAGCTTCCTCAAGCATCATGCTGCAGAAATCCTCTGAGTTCATATCCAGAGCATATGAAGGGAAGAGATAGAACATCCCTGCTGGTGGCTCAAACTTAAGCACATCTATACCTGAGAGGGCTTTGCATATGAAATCCCTCCTCTTTCTGAACTCTTCTTTCATATTTTTGACAGGATCCTGCGTTCCTTTTAGTGCTTCAAGAGCCCCAAACTGCGCAAAAGATGTGGCACATGTCTGGGTGTGCTGCGCTATCTTTTTCATTCCTTCAAAGAGCTCTCCATAAGCTATGCACCACCCTACACGCCAGCCCGTCATAGCATAGGTTTTAGAGAAACCATTCACAGTTATGGCCTTTTCCCCGAGCAAATTTCCTATTGAAATGTGCTTACCCTCATAGATCAGCTTCTCATAGACTTCATCACTCAGAACGAAGAGGTCGTTCTCTTCGGCTATACCTGCAATATCTTCTATCTCCTTTCTGCTAAAGACTTTTCCTGCTGGGTTTGAAGGGCTGTTGAGAACAATGAGCTTCGGCTTTTTTCCAAGATCCCTGCACCTTTTTATCGCCTGCTCTATTCCTTCTACGCTGCTGTAGCCAAAATAAGAGCTACCGCACAGAGACGCACATGCACTGTAGGTTTGCCACCCCGGGTCAGGAAGTATTATTCCGTCTCCACAGTCAAGGAGCGCAAACATCGCAGCAAATATAGCAAATTTACTGGGCATAACAAGAACATTTTCTGCCCCGCACTCTATACCATTCTCTCTTTTGCTCTTTTCCGCGATCGCTTCTCTAAGCTCGGGTATGCCCTCTGTTGGTGTATAGTGGGTAAAGCCTCTTTCCATTGCCCTCTCTGCTGCTTCTATTATATTCCTGGGGGTGGTGAAGTCGGGTTCGCCCATACCAAAAGAGATCACATTTATGCCCTTCTTCTTCAGCTGCGCTACAGTAGAAGCACTCTTTACGGTAGATGACTCTTCTATTCGACTAACGCGCTCTGAAACCATACTGTTAATATGTTCGCTGTAAATAATGCTTTCGCATCTGCTCCAGAACACATTTTATATAACCCGTGGTATATTAAGCCTATGGTAAAGATCAAAGCAGAATGGAAAGGCGGAATGAAATTTGAAGGAAGTAATGAGAAAGGAGCAAAAGCAGAGATCGCCGGGGATGGCAGTGCTCCAGCACCTATGGAGCTTGTGCTGATGGCTTTGGGTAGCTGCACAGGTATGGATGTTGTTTCTATACTGGAAAAGATGCACGTTAGCTTTGAAGCCCTGGAGATAGAGGTTAAAGGGGAGAAGGCCGAGGAGCATCCAAAGGTCTACACAGATATAGAGATCGTGTATAAGATCAAAGGGGACGTGGATGAGGAGAAGGCAAAGAGAGCTGTTGAGCTATCGATGGAGAGATACTGTTCTGTAAGTGCCATGCTGAAGAAGAGCGCTGAGGTGAATTACAGGGTTGAGTTCCTGAGATAGCTTGCTTCGACAGTCAAGCTCAAGCTCTAACGATCCTGCAACCCTTTCAACGAAATTGTTCCATGCCACATCGCCAAATGTCTTCTAAACGTCAGTTTACAATAGTAATGCCGGACATCAAACCCGGACAGCTATACAGCATGTAAGGGGCGGTGCTATGATGAGGGTTAGCGCTATGATCGCCTCCATGATATCTATTAATCTTTTAGATATAAAATCATCAATACCGAACATGTGCGTGAAAATCATAATATATGCCATATCCTATTTCCGTATATGAAAGGATTGCTGATCGCATTTGTGGCTATGATGCTTATGTTCTCTGCCGTTTCTGTGGCTGAGGATGAGATAAAAAAGATGAGCGAGATCGATATATCCGAAGGCATAGTGGTGCTGGAATTTATGAGCACTACATGTCCTCCATGCAAAGATCAAATAAATGAGCTTAAGAAGGTATATGGGCAATATGGGGATGAGGTGAGGATAATCTCTGTTAACATAGCTAGAGAAAGCGCAGGTATTATCGCAGATTACAAGAGAGAGATGGGAGCAGATTGGGAGTTTGCGATTGATGACAATGGTACCTCTTTCAAATACGGATTGGTTTTTGCGACTCCTACCACAGTTATCCTGAAAGATGGTGAAAGGGTCTATAGACACGTTGGCGTAACTTCAAGCTCTGATCTTATTAGAGAGATAGAAAAGGTTCTGTGATGGATCCTGCTCTTGCGTTAAGCGCTATAGGGGCTGGCATTCTTACCTTCTTCTCTCCCTGCAGTTTTCCCATGCTCCCTGCATACCTTACCTTTTATCTTGGGCTAAACGAGGAGGCAAATACAGGAACAGAGACCGGGACTGTGAAAAGAGGTCTTTTGAATGGGGTTATCTCTACTTCTGCATTCCTGCTTATATTCTCCATCTTTGGTATAATCACATCTCTCTTCTCTTCATACATAAATCCTTACATGAGGTACATAGAGCCTGTTGTGGGGGTTATACTGGTAATCCTGGGGGTGCTCTTTGCTTTTGGCAAAGGATTTTCATTTCACGTTACCGTAAAGGATCCTAAGAAGGGCATATTTTCCTTCTCTCTTCTCTACGCTCTGGCTGCGGTTGGCTGCACATTACCTGTCTTTATATCCATAGTCCTCTTTTCTCTAACAGGCGGTGGTTTCCTCAGCGCTTTCGTTACTTTCCTCCTCTATGCTTTAGGTATGAGCGCTATGATGATTGTCATAAACCTGCTCATAGCATTTGCAAAGCAGGGAGCAGTCAATGCTATAAGGAAGAACATGGGTGTGATCAGAGCCATAAGCGCTGCTTTTATGATAGGTGTTGGCTCTTACCTGATATACTACTACTTTGATGCCTGGGTGCTGGTGTAGAAAACGCTGTTCCTTAAGATGCCTATCTTTTCTATCTCTGCTTCCATAAGATCCCCATCATGCAGGAATTCAGGGGGATCTCTGAAGGCCCCAACTCCTGCCGGTGTTCCGGTTGCGATAACGTCGCCCGGAAGAAGGGTCATTGTCTGTGAGATATACTCCAGAATGAATGGAATGTCAGATATCATTTCTTTCGTGTTTGCTCTCTGCTTTACCTCCCCATTTACCCTCATCTCTACCTCTAAATCCATGGGATCATCTATCTCTTCTTTATCCACTATACACGGGCCAAGAGGGCAGAAGGTATCACAGCTTTTGCCCCTGAACCACTGCTTATCGCTGAATTGAAGATCCCTTGCGCTCACATCGTTGAGCACTGTGTAGCCAAGGACGTGGCTGTAAGCACTACTTTTTGAAGCGTTACTAGCCTTTTTACCGATAACAAAAGCGAGCTCCACTTCATAATCCAAATTATTAACAATCTGTGGTCTGATCACATGATCTCCGCTGCCCACGACAGAGCTCACAGCTTTTGAGAAAAGCACTGGCTTTTCAGGTTTTTTTGTTCTATTCTCTTCTACATGGCTCTCATAGTTTAAGCCTAAACAGATTATTTTTGTGCCGAAGAAAGGAGCTTTTGTCCTGTATCTCTCAAAGACTTCTCCGGTCTCTTTTGCAGATAATGGGCTCTCGATTTCTTTTATAACGCTACCTTCTATGATCCCCCACCTCTCTTTTTCTGCTTCTTTCCCTACATCACCTTCGGCTACAAACTTTACCAGTCTCAAGGCGCACCACTCATCCTTGCTATGCACTCAGCGTATTTATAATCTATGAGTGATTGAGCTATATCTGTGCTTTCATAGCTCTCAGCGCTCTCAAGATAAGCCAGTGCCAGGATGGGGTTTATACCGGAACTCTGCGCTCTTGCGACGGCGTTCTTTGCATTCTCCTTTGTTATGTTCAAACTCTCATTGCTCATACCCCTTGCACCCAGCTCTATAACCAGTTCTGAAAGCGCCAAAGCCTTTGAGGCAAGCACAACTGCACCAGCTGTATAGCTCTTATTCACAGCATCTTTAGCCCTGTTCAGCTCATCACTGGCCTGGAGAAGAAGTGACAAAAGCTCTGAGGACGCAGAAAACTGGGCGTAAATCGATGTCTCTTCTGCGGTATCCATCGCAGAGAGCGCTAGAGAAGAGACATATTCTTCGCTCAGCTCCTCACCTCCATGCATCTTTTTTGCTATGTCAAACCACCATTCTGCGCTGTCAGCCCTCTCAGCGGCGTAGGAAAGAGCAAATATACCATCGGCTATACTGCCATTCTGCAACAGGTTATAGGCGATCTCAAAATTTTCCTCCGCCTCCATTATTCTTTCCTCCGCAGCTCCGAAGCACTGAAGATAAACAATATTGTATTCCTCGGTCTCATTTCTTATCTTTGACTCTATCCTTTCTATTTCATTACCTATCTCTTCTATCCCCTTTTCTGGATCTGTGCGATATTTGTTATAGTTTGTAACATAGCCTGAATATATCATAGATTCGAAGAGTGAAGAGGCTGCGGTATAATACCTTCTCTGAGATAACTGATTTATTCCATCAACCAGTCTGTTTCGGGACTCATTCAGATAATCATCTGGTGCGGATACACTCTGTGCTGCTGCATAGCTCGCTCTTGCTTCCTTCTCAAGCCCTTCTGCATGCTCTTTCATGAGCTGATTATATTCTGACATATCTATAGAGCCCGCAGAAGGCTGCTTCAGCTCTACTCCCGTAAACTCTTTAACAGCCTCCCTTATATTTGAGACCTCCTTTACTGTGAGACCAAGGCTCTTTCCATGCTCTATCAGATTCATCTCTGCAGGCCTTTGACTCGTGATAACTAAGGGGCCTATCTGGGTAGTATTTGTTATCGTATATGAGTACTCAGCCTGCCCCTCAGGTAATAGAAAGACCTTTGCACCCGCCTCTCTGGCAGCCTCCATTTTTTCAGGTATGCCACTCACAGGACCTATGCTCCCATCCGGGCTTATTGTTCCTGTCATCATCACATCTTTGCGCAGAGGTAGATCGTTTAATGCTGAGACCATAGCAACAGTCATTGCTCCACCAGCGGAAGTACCGCCTATCATCTGTGCTTCCCCTCTAACAACAACGAAAAAATCATAATCGCTTAAACTCTTGTTTGATACAGAGCAGGCAACACTTGCAGCCATACGGGCGCTACTCTGCATATCTATCTGTGTTAGAGGAAAAGTATCAACAAAAACGTGCCCGCCACCAGGCTCGACTCTGATCCTTATTGTGGAAAGAGCACCAACCATTCCCTCTTCTGTCTGCGCAACAGCTGGTGCATATATCTCAACCCACCCAGAATCATTTAAGGCAAGAGCCGGAACGGCCAGCATTAGCGACAACAAAATCGGTATTGCTTTTTGCATGAAGGGTTAATGACTTTGCGATATAACTTTTTTTCCAGTTTAAGCACCATGCAGGTATGATGCATGAGATCTTTGAACTGCGCTGGTTAATTAATCATCTGGTTAACTATATATAGGATCAGTGGGATATAAAATACATGCAGATAAAAAATTTGCCCTTGGCGTGCTTTACCGTTTTTGTCTCTGCTATAGTTCTCTTAGCTCCTCTGGAAGGTGGTGTGTGCGGCAGAATCTTTAACAGAATTACAAGCTTCCTGCATCCTGCAGATGCAGACATAGACATAAATGCAGGGGTAAACGAAACGTTCACGATAGAACTGGAACAGGCGCTGCATCCTGGCTATGAGTGGAAGTGCACAGAATATGATAAAGAGTATGTTGAGCTGGTTGATGAAGGTTTTAAAGCCTCTTCAGATCCTGATCTCATGGGCAAAACCATAAAGTACTTCACGTTCAAAGCTCTAAAGAAAGGAACGACTGAGCTTAAATTTGCATATGGCAGTGTTGGTGCGGAGGGAACTCTTAAGGAGATAACAGAGGAAGAGAGCTACACTGTGAGAATTAGCGGATAGCTTCAAGCTTTCCAGAGCGTTATCTTTACCTGGCCTGTTTCATCCATGCTTGCAACATAGAGGTTGCAGGAAAAGAGTGAGGGGCTAGGATATCTATTGAGAATGGAGCTGTAAATGAGTTAAACAAATGCTTTATTTTGTTTTTAGAGCTCTTATCCTTTCCGCGGCTTCAAGCACATCCTCCTTTTCTATTCCCCTGTGCGTCACTGCTCTCACAACACTTCCTTCTCTCTTCGAGAAAAGAACATTTTTCTTTGACATCTCGCTTATAAAGTCTCTCACTCCAAACTCACGGGTATCAAAATAGACCATATTTGTCTGTACCCTTTCCATGTCAACGCTTATGCCATCTATTTCGCTGAGCTCCTCCGCTAAAAGCTTTGCGTTTCTATGATCTTCAGCCAACCTATCCACCATCGTCTCTATTGCTACTATGCCGCAGGCAGCTATTATCCCTGCCTGTCTCATGCCCCCGCCAAGCATTTTACGGAATTTTTTAGCCCTTTCTATAAAATCATAGCTTCCGCATATTAAAGAGCCTACAGGTGCGCTGAGTCCTTTTGAAAGACAGAACATCATCGCATCACACTTAAAGTTTTTTACATCAGTATGCAGGGCAACCGCCGCATTGAATATCCTTGCTCCATCAACATAGAGGGGTAGATTATGACCCTTTGCCATACCATATACCCTTTCCATCTGTTCAGGGGTTATGATGGTGCCACCCGCTCTGTTGTGGGTATTCTCAAGACATATCAGGCCTGTGGGCGGGTAATGTATATCCTTTTCTCTCAGCTCCCTCTCTATCTTCTCAGGCTCTATATAGCCCATGGTGCCCTCTATAGGCCTTGGTATAAGCCCTGCTATCGCGCTCATGCCACCAACTTCATAGTAGTACATATGACAATCTTTCTCAAGTATAACCTCCTGCCCCCTCTGTGTTAGTGCGAGCTGTGATATAAGATTTCCCTGTGTGCCGCTTGTAACCAGAAGAGCTGCCTCTTTTCCTATCTTTTTTGCAGCGAGCTCCTGAAGCCTGTTGACAGTAGGATCTTCGCCATAAACATCATCCCCCAGCTCTGCTTTTTCTATGGCCTTTATCATCTCTTCAGTTGGTAATGTTACGGTATCGCTCCTGAGATCTATCCTCTTTTCATCTATTTTCATTTCTGCATCCATATGATGTGAGAAGATTACTCAATTTAATACTTTTCCTGAAAAGCCAGCATAACGCTCAGATCAGAGGCTAGATACAGGTAAAGCACCGTTGTAAACCACTCAATATTCTTTTTTATCAGTTAGCGCTTCTTCAATAATCCAATACTGGAAGAACCAGACAGCTGGGCCCCCCCATTCCTTTTATGAACTCAGATAGATCAAGAGCAATAACCTTTAAACCAGCCTCCTGTAATTTTTTGATAGCTGATCTGTTTTCTCTCTCAGCGATCACTGTGCTCTTTGCTTTTATCACGTTGCCACTGACAAAATCGGCGCTATCAACAACGAGGGTATCAAAACCTTTTCCTACGTCATAAACATCAGCGGTGCAGAGCAGTAACCCTCCACCAAGGTAGCTCACAGCTCCGCCGAGATGCAGATAACGCTCAGGCACCTTCACCATTCTTATGTCATAACCAAAAGGCTTTAGCATGCGTGCTATCTCTGCTGCACCATCTCTGTTCGTTCTTGAGGATAAACCTACGAAAACTGTATTATCTGCATACACGATATCCCCACCTTCAGCTGTGCCGTGTTCTATGCTCCCTATGCACTCTATCCGAGAGCTTCCATCTTGTCTGCGATCCATCTCTCTTCTCCTCTTCTGCTCTCAAGCCCCATGCGCATCTTTATGTACCCCTCACTGATCACAAAAGCAGGATCCTTCACAAATACAGAATTTGGATGCCCTTCAAGCTCTTCCAGCTCTATGATCTCACAACCATCTGCTATCAGGGTGCTTCTCAGCTTCTCATGCTGCTTCTTTGCTCTGAGCTCTGAGGGCTTCTCTCCAATGTTGTGTTTTTCAGGATCTGAAAAGCTGAAATACTCTTTGCCTGGGGCACATAGCAGAAAGCACTCTCTACTTTTGCTCCTCTCTGTCTTCATATAGCTATATCCCCTGCTCTATGAGGTGGTGTCTATAAATCCTTTTTGTTTTCATTATCTGAAGGCTCTGAGATCAGAGCATTTGCTTAACAGCAATTCTTCTTTTGATCCAGCTTATTTAAAAAGAGGTTGGAGGCAGAGCCTCTTTATACCCCTGCTTCAGATCTTCTCCTTTCCCTTCTCTGTTGTTAAATATTTTCCTCCTTTCTCCTCTATAAACCCTGCATCAAGAAGCTCTCTTATGCTGCTTCTTACCCTGTATACAGGTATACCTGTGAGCTTTGAGATCTCTTCTTCACTCTTTTCCTGCAAAGCTGTAGCTAGAATTCTCTTAGCAACAGGAGCAACAGATCCATCTGGCAGAACGCAGGGCATTTAATCCTCCACTTCTTTCTTGCAGAGATACCAGTCCATGCACTCATAGCCCTCTTTCAGTCTTTCCTCAAGACTTTCCTGATCTATGGGCGCTGGCACAACAACCTTGTCTCCCTTTCTCCAGTTGGCGGGTGTAGCGACATGATGTTTGTCTGCAGTCTGCAGCGCATCTATGCATCTGAGGATCTCATCCATATTCCTTCCTATTGCTGGAGGATAGTATAGTATCAGCCTGATTACGCTCTCAGGATCTATCATGAACACCGCCCTTACAGTCTCAGTCTTGCTCTGACCCGGGTGCAGCATTCCGTATTTCATTGCCACCTCTTTGTTACCATCAGCAATTATGGGGAATGGTATCTTTATGCCTGACTTTTCCTCGATATTCTTCACCCATGCCAGATGTGATGACTGGCTATCAACGCTCAACCCCAAGAGATGGGTGTTCCTCTTCTGGAACTCATCAAATTTCTCCGCAAAAGCCATGAACTCTGTTGTGCATACGGGTGTGAAGTCCCCAGGGTGCGAGAATAGCACAAGCCAGCTCCCCTTAAAATCTCCCAGCCTTAACGTACCATGGGTTGTCTTGGCCTCAAAATCAGGCGCCTTTTCCCCGAGAAGGGGCATCCTTATCTTTTCTTCTTTTTCTTCCTCCATTTTTCTCACCAAATGTAGATAGATTTATCTTGTTTATTTAACTTTCCCGAACATATGCGCACATGTATGCATGTTTGGAGCGCGTTTTGAGGCTCAGAGAATACCAAATCTTTTCAGCATCTCTTCGCTTCTTTTCATTATCAGAGTTCTTATCTCATCCTGCTCCGCTCTTGTTGGATCCTTTACGCACATTAGCGTCATCGCGCTTTCCGCATAACCGGAAACAAAACCATTTATGTACCCTACATAAAGATTCTGCTTATCTACTCCCTCAACCATAAAATGGCTAGCCTGCCTTTTTATTTCTGCTGCTCTTTTGCTATCAAAAAGATCATCCATGAGGTTCTCTAAAAGCCCTCTGAGCCATGCATCCATAATGCTTATAAAAAAGCTCATTAAAAGATTTTGCTATCTCTTATGGTGTGAGATGTACAAAAACTGAGAAAGAAATAGAGATATTGAAAAGCAAAAATAGTAAGAAACCGTTTACTTTTTATGGCCGTAATAAAGGGAGAGCAGGAAGGGGTGCTGGAAACAGCAAAACTGATGCTGGTATCTGCCAGAACAGCACCAAAGACCGCAGGCATAGATGATATGGAGAGTGCAATCATAACAGGAGAAGAAAAAGATAGAATAGCTACGGAGATGGAAAAAATAGCCCAGGAGCGGGGAATAAGAGGATTCATAAGGGATGCTAACAACGTGAGAGATTCTGATGTTATTGTTTTGATAGGTGTGAATGGAGCAAAGAACTCTGGACAGGATTGTGGAGGTTGTGGCTATAAAGATTGCTCTGCATTCGATGAGGCGACAAAAGAGAGGGATAAAGACTTTGCTGGGCCGAACTGCATGTTCAAAGCTCTTGATCTTGGCATAGCTTTAGGATCAGCCGTTAAGACAGCAGCGCTCTTAAATGTCGATAACAGAATAATGTACAGGGTAGGCACTGCAGCCCTCAGACTAAAGCTTATGGAGAAAAGCACGATAGTGATGGGCATTCCGCTTTCTGCAAAAGGAAAGAGCATCTATTTTGATAGAAAGTTCCAATAGCTCTCAATAAAAAAAATATATAACTCCTCTATGCTCTTTACAGTTGTTATGAAGATAAATAGGCTCAAAGGGACTAGAGATTTTACGCCAGAGGATATGAAAAGGAGAAGGAGCTTAGAGAGAAGAATGAGAGAGGTCTTTGAGCATTATGGTTATGAGGAGATCCAGACACCAACAATAGAGCCATTAGAGCTCTTTCTTCTTAAATCTGGAGAGGCTGTTATAGGCGAAACGTACAATTTCAAGGATAAAAGTGACAGGGATATATGCCTCGTGCCTGAGAGGACAGCACCAACGATGAGGTTTTATGTCAATGATCTTCAGAGAGTTGAAAAGCCTTTAAAGTTTTATTATTTTGAAAACTGCTTTAGATATGAAAACCCGCAGAAAGCGAGGTATAGAGAGTTCTGGCAGTTTGGTGCAGAGCTCATAGGGATAAATGATAGGGCTAAAGCGAATGCGGAACTCATAGCTCTTGCATGCGATGCTATAAGCAGAGCAGAGATAAAAACAAAGGTTAGAGTGGGTAATCTGAACATACTCAGGCCTGCTGTGAGAGCGTGCAGCTCTGATGAGGCTGCATTGATGAGGGCGATAGATAAAGGAGATGAAAAAACAATAAAGTCGCTGGGTAATGATAATCTGCTTTCTCTTCTCAGATGCAAGAGCACAAATGATATAGAAGGATATGAAAGAGAAAGGGATCTGTTGAACCAGATATTTGGATACCTTGAATCATATGGAATAAAAGCGGAGCTAGATCTGGGCATAGCAAGAGGTCTTGATTACTACTATGGCATAGTATTTGAGATAGAGTGCCCTGAGCTGGGCGCAGAAAAGCAGGTTGCCGGTGGCGGGGAATACAATCTCATAGAGCTTTTCGGAGGAAAAGAAGTTGGCTCCAGCGGTTTTGCTATAGGGTTCGATAGAGTCGCAGAGGCTGCAAAGATAGAGAGCGACGATGAAAGGAAGGGAGCATTCTTTATACCCCTGTCTGAGGAAAGCTACATGCCCTTATTGAGAACGCTCCGGGATCTGAGAAGTATGGGTATCAGGTGCGGAATAGAGAACAACAATAGAAGAGCTGAGAAGGCTCTGGCATATGCAGATTCTAAGGCTTATAAATATGCTGTTCTCAAGGGTGAGAGAGAAGGGGAGAATGAGGTATCTCTCAAGGACCTCGATAGCGGAGAGCAGAAGAGCGTTAGCATAGAAGAGCTAAAAGTAATCCTTTCCACTGAGAAATAACCTTGTCTCTTCCCTTTTTGCTCTCTCAAAGATCTCATCTACTGGTCCTGCTTCTATCAATTTTCCATTCTTCAAAAAGATTACCGCAGATGCCAGCCTTCTAACCTGAAACAGATTGTGGGTGGCAAGCATAACAAGCCTGCTGGTTTGAGTTTTTATGATCTCCTCAACTATTCTTGCATTTTCATAATCCAGATTGGATGTAGGCTCATCGAGTAAAAGGATCTCTGGCTCTAGCAAAAGCGCCCGTGCTATTGCGACCCTCTGCTGCTCTCCACCAGAAAGCTTCTTCGCATTTCTCTTCTCAAAACTCTCTAAACCTACCATTTTCAACCCCTCTCTAACCGCGCTCTTTATCTCTCTGTCTTCCTTACCTCTTATCTTTAACCCATATGCAATATTTTTGTAGACGCTGGTTGAGAACATAACCGCTTTCTGGAACACCATTGTAGCACTTTTTTTACCCTCTATAGATCCTTCATCGGGTTTTTCGAGTCCTGCAATTATTCTCATAAGCGTTGTCTTTCCGCTTCCATTGGGACCAACAAGAGCCACTATACCTCTATCGTGCAACTCCACATTTATGTCTTTCAAAGCTTTAACGCTACCATAGCTCTTGGATAGGTTTATGATCTTCATGTAAACCTCTTGGATATTTGCGTTGCAGCAGTGATACAGAAGACTATAATCAGGAGTATAATTGTAAGAGCTATGCTGAGATCTATGTCTCCTCTTGCGGTTTCCTGCGCTATAGTTGTTGTCATAACGTTTGTGTACCCTCTTATGTTACCTCCAACCATCTGCGCAACTCCGAGCTCACCGATAGCCCTGTTGAAAGCAGATATTATCGCCAGCAGCACTCCTGAAAAACTCTCCCTTGCCACAGCTAAAGAGACCTGCGTGCTGTTTGCTCCAAGTGTTCTGGCAAGATCCCTTATCTCTATATCAACGCTCTCTATGGCGCTTATTGAAAAGCTACAGAGCAAAGGAGTTATGAGTATTGCCTGACCGAAGGCCAGACCTAGAGGGGTATAAAGCAGCTGCAAAAATCCAAGGGGCCCCTTGTTTGAGAGCAAGAGATAGAGGATTAGACCGAGGGCTACTGTTGGCATACCTATAAAAGCCGCAAATATGGTTTTTACCACACCCTTGCCTCTGAAGCTCATTGAGGTTATAGCCATCGATGCAGGTATAGACCATAGGCATGCAAGGATGGCACCCAAACCAGAGCAGAAAAGTGAGCGGAGAACCGTATCAACGAGCATGGGATCTCCGCTCACAATGAGTTCTATAGCTCTATACAGACTCTCAAACATGCTTAAAGCTTGTACTCTTCAGGACACTCCATGCCCTCAAAGAAGGCAAGATCTCTGATCCAATCATACTCCTTTCCGCTCTTCTCTTCGATGAGGGATCGAGCGGGATAGAAGAGGCTCCTTCCATATTCGCCCTTTCCATAGTTACCGATCAGCATCTGCGTTTCGTCTGTGCATAGATAATCTATAAATTTCATGGCGCCATCAAAGTTCACATTGGGGTGTTTCTCCGGGTTTACAGCTATAGCGCTGTACACATTCATGAGCTCTTTGCCACCCTCAACAAACACAACAAGCTCAACTCTTCCATCTGAGAAATATTTTAGATACGTTCCCATGTCTGCAAGCGTATAGCCTCCAAGTTCGTCAGCCATAACAAGGGTTGCGCCCATGCCCTGTCCAGTCGTCTTGTACCAGCTGTGATTTAATAACATATCTCTCGTATACCCTATCGCTTTCCACAGCTCAAGCTCCTTTGTGTTTGTGCCACTGTTGTCATCTCTGGATAGAAATGTAGCTCCAGTATCTGCTATCTTTTGCAGTGCCTCAAGAGGCTCTATGCCCTTTATCCCAGTAGGATCATTCTCCGGGCCCACTATAGCAAAATAGTTGTATGCTATGATCTGTCTATTAACTCCATTCCCGCTTTCAAGGAATTCCTTTTCCAGGGATGGAGCATGAACAAGGGAGCAGTCCACATCCCCCCGCTCTGCCTGCTGGATCGCTATGCCTGTGCCAACTGCTATAAACCGCAGATCCATACCATATCTGCTCTCGAAGTCATCCTCTACAACATCAAGCAGTCCTGTATCAAACAGACTTGTTGTTGTGGAGACCAGCAGCACCTTATCTTCTGTGCTTTGCACCTCCTCTTCTGCGCTGTGCATATAGAAATAGCCCCCAATAGCAGCCGCCAAAACGATCACAACTAAAATTATAGCAGCGATATTCTTTTTCATACATATCAAAATTCTATATTGGTTAATATAATTTTCTCAACTACACTGCAATCCAGAATATTTTTAATCGCCAGTATAGACCCGCCCCGTCCCTATGAGATCGCTCAGTAGAGAATATATAATATTTGTAATATAACCTGTCAGATAACCGAAGAACCCCGGGATCCCGCAACACCAATAGGCACACAGGCTATTCAACAGGAAGTTTCTGCACGAACCCTCATTCAATCCTTCCAAACAGCACACCATGCACCAGATAATGCTACCGATTGAGATAGGATTAATTGACCTCTCTATAGGGATAATCGCTTCCTTCTGTGCTAAAACTGGAGACGAGAAAAGCTATGCTCAAGAGCGGTGCCTCAGTGTTCAACTTTTTTTATCCTTTCACATCGTCTCCGTAAAAATACTCTCCCTGGTGAGATGTAAGGTTTTTATAATGGACTATATATGATATATAGACAATTAAATAAGTCAGCATTTAAATTTATGTGCATGAAAAGAGAAATTAAAAAAGGAGCAGCAATAGTGTTTGTGGCGGCGTTGTTTTTTTTGCCTGCTGTGAGCAGCGCTGTAACGATCCTGGGCGCAGGAGCTAGTTTTCCCTACCCTCTCATCGCCAAATGGAGCTATGAGTACAACAGACTTCATCCTGATGTGCAGATATCCTATCAATCAATGGGCAGCGGTGGTGGAATAAAGCAGATAACAAAACGAACGGTAGATTTTGGAGCAAGTGATGCACCACTGACACCTGAGGAGAGAGAAGCTGCCCCAGGGTTGCTTCATATACCTGAAACCCTCGGAGGGGTAGTGCTAGCATACAATGTTCCTGGCATAAGCGGACTCAAACTCAGTGGTGACGTTACAGCAAAGATATTCTTAGGACAAATAAGATATTGGAATGACCCGGGGATAAAAGCGCTGAATCCAACGCTGAATTTGCCATCAAAGAGCATCATTGTTGTACACCGAAGTGATGGAAGCGGGACCACATTCGTTTTCAGCGATTATCTCTCAAGTGTTAGCAAGGATTGGGTCTCAGAAGTTGGAAAAGGAAAAGCGCTCAGCTGGCCTGTAGGTATGGGTGCTAAAGGCAATGAAGGCGTATCCGGGATGGTATCTCAGCTTCCCTATTCCATAGGATATGTGGAACTTACCTATGCACTCCAGAATGAAATGGAGTATGCCACCATAAAAAATAGAGATGGTTACTTTGTGGATGCAAACACAACAACGATAAAGAGCGCAGCCTCTGCGGTAAAACTGCCTGAAGGCGATGAAGATTGGAGCGATGTCTCCATAGTTAATGCCCCTGGCAAAGATTCTTACCCTATCTCCACCTTCAGCTATCTCCTGGTTTATGAAAAACAGAGTGATCCTGCAAAGGAAAAGATACTGGTGGACTTCCTCACATGGGCCATACACGATGGACAAAAATACGCTGAGGCTCTGCACTACGTACCTTTACCTCCAGAGGTTGTGAAGCTAAACGAGGAAACCATAGGGATGATAGAACTCTGAGAAAGTTTTTTATGTAAACAGGTTACTCCTCTCTTTGGTCGGGGTGGCTCAGATGGTTGGAGCGCCGGACTCATAGGGAAGCTCTAACTGAGATATCCGGAGGCCGCGGGTTCAAACCCCGTCCCCGACACCATTTTATTATGATCTGCGCGCGATTAACCATAAATGAACGATCATACTGGAACTCGAGCGGAGCTAGCAGGGATCATTGTTATCTATCATAATACAACGTAGATGGCAATGAAATAACCTTGATCCTCGTCAGAGAATTTTTGGAGGCGTCGCAATAAAGCGCTTTAAAGATCTCTAGATACATAAATTTCAGTACCCAGAACAGAGACATCTATGAGGCCTTTCCCTTCTTGCTATCTCTCACCCTCTTCATCTCCAGAAAGATCTCTCCAAAGATCCCTGTTATCTTCCTCCTGCCGGATCTTACGTAATTATCTCTATTCCTCTCTCTGGATCACGTAGCTCTTCTATCTGTTTGCTCTGGTATTCTTCTATGATCTCTCTTGTTACAGTCTTGTTCAGCTCCCTCTCCCTTACATAGTTTGTTACGTTTTCCAATCCTTTTGTTTTCGTCTATCGACACTTTCTGAGTTCATGGTTATATTCATTTAAGCACCTCTTTTCTTGTTGTTTTGCTTAGTTTGTAAGAAAACACTTAACTTAGTTTTTAACCCATTTTGTCACACAACCCAAATTTTCTAAAAAATAGGCTATCGTTAGAAAGACCCGGCAGGCAGGGCTAGAAAAATAGCAAATTATAAACATTCAAAACTGCATGAATTTTATGAGACCGGGAGAATCATTGACTACAGATGCTTCTTTTATTAAAAGGATAGAAGAAATGTGGGAAGAGTCTACAGACGTATATAAAATTCTTGCAAAAAAAGACCGGGAGGGTGCAAGAAAAGATCTAATAAGATACCTGGAAGATCTGGAATGGCAATACAGGATGGATGAAAAAGATGCACAGCCTCTAGATTGGGCTACGGCAATAGAGGGGATCAGGCTCTTCAAAAATCTGATTTCTCCACGTAATGAAAAGATAGCTGGTTTCAGCACCTTTGAATACCTGTGGAAGCTAGCACAGGGCGAAAAAACGTTCATGCAAAAAGTAGAGCCAGGTTTCATCGAAGAATTCAAACACCTTTTTAGAGCAATAGATGGCAACTCCGGAATATCTGCTGGATGGTTAGGGCCTATCCTCGAAATAGAGAAAATAAAAGCGACAGATTTTTCACAGATAGAGGGACGTGCCGCAGGAGCTGCGCGTTCTGACTATCTTGATGCGGTAGCAGAGCACGTATTAGAAAAGATTAACAGGTTTCCAGATGGTATGGATAAAAGATTAATAGAAAAAAGGGAGCGTAACAGGCAGAAGATCCTGGAGTACTTCGGAGCTACGATAGAAGATTGGTATGAAACAAAATGGCAATACCAGCACATTTTAAAAGGTGCGGAAGGGCTTAGCCATCTAAAGGATTTAGTACCACTCACAGAAGAGGACATTAAAGCAATAGAACTGAGCGTTAAAAATCGGATTCCGTGGGGTGTTTCTCCTTACTACCTATCTCTTTTCGATTTTGGATCTGCGGATAGGAGAGAGGATTACCAGCTGAGATCGCAGGTCATACCAACGATGCACTACATAAAGCACATGATAGCACATCGTGATGATAGGGGATATTATTTTGACTTTATGGGAGAGCATGACACCTCCCCCATAGAGCTTGTAACAAGAAGGTACCCCTTAATAGCTATACTGAAAGCTTCAGATACATGCCCCCAGATCTGCGTTTACTGTCAGAGAAATTGGGAGATCACAGGACCGATGATGAAGGGAGGAATCCCATCAAGGGATAAGATAGATAGGGCTCTAGATTGGTTTGAAGAGCACAAAGCCATGAAAGATGTACTTGTTACAGGCGGGGATCCATTTGTTTTAAGCGATAAGATTATAAAACATATAATGGGTAGACTCAGCTCTATGGAGCACGTGTTAAGCATAAGATGGGGCACAAGAACCCCTGTTGCTCTGCCCATGAGGATCACAAAAAGTTTTGCAGAAATGCTTGGTGAATACGTCGAGCCAGGCAAAAGAAACGTAGCTGTTGTCACCCATCTTGAGAGCGCTTATGAGATTACCCCAGACCTCGTTGATAGTGTCTCAAGGCTGAGGGAGCAAAAAATACATGTATACAACCAGCAAGTATACTCGTTAGAGACAAGTAGAAGATTCCAGACTGCAGCCACCAGGATCGCGATGAAAAAAGCAGGCATCGATCCATACTATACATTCTACACAAAAGGGAAGGAGGAGCATAAAGACTACCTTGTTCCAATAGCAAGAGTAGCACAGGAGCGTAAAGAAGAAGCAAGACTTTTACCAGGGATCTTCCGCACAGATGAACCTGTATTCAATGTGCCCAGGCTTGGCAAGAACCACATACGTGCCTGGCAGGATAGAGAGATTATAGCCATAAAACCAGATGGCAGCCGTATCTACTACATTCATCCCTGGGAAAAGGCCATTGCTCCTGTAGATCCCTGGATGTACACCGACACGCCCATCTACAGGTATCTGCAAGAGATGGAAAGTCGTGGGGAGAGGATGGAAGATTACGAAAGCATATGGTACTACTACTGACCAGCACTAACCTTTTATCACTTTCCTTTGAAGCCAGTGGAAGACGCAAAGACAAGGTAGCTCTGCGCTCAGTCTGCTAGAAAGTCCCTTGCTGTAGGCGGCTCCAGCTTGAGCCCTTTGCGCTCTCTTATGCTCTTTATGACCCTATCCTGAAGCTCCCTTGGTAAGCGCTCAAATCCTATAACTTCAGAGCTCCATATTGCTCTGCCCGTTGTTGCGCTCCTTATCGCACCCGCAAAGCCGAACATCTCGGCAACAGGTGCCTTTGCAACAACTGTTGTTACCTCACCTTCCTGGTTTATTTCCTCTATGAAAGCCCTGCGCTGTTGCATCTCTGATGTTACATTGCCTAAGTACTCTATGGGTATATTTATGTACACCCTCTGTTTCGGCTCCATTATTGCAGGTCCTGCAGATAGCATAGCGCCGTATGTAGCACTCCTCATGCACGGGATCATCTGGGCAGGTCCTCTATGGATAGCATCCTCATGCAGCTTTGCATCCATCAAACGAACCTTTACTCCTATAACCCTTTCATTTGCTAGCGGTCCTCTATCCACAGCTTCGTGGAAAGCCTCCACCAGTAGCTCCATCGTCTCGTTGAGATACTGTATACCTTTTGTTGCATCTATCAATACATTCTGGTTGTAAACATCAACGATGTTCCTTGCATCCTCGGGGCTCATCCCTTTCTCTATGAAGAGATGCGCGCCCTGCTTCGGGTTCTTCACCCTACCATCAGCTATCTCATTGCTCTTTATAGCCTCAAATACTCCTTCCTCTAAAGGCTCAACCTCAACATAAACTCTGTTGTGCTTGTTCGGCGATTTTCCCTCAAAGACAGGGCTTTTCTTTGACACGGACTCTTTATACACGACTATGGGCTGGCTCGTATCTATATCTACCTTCTTATCATGTATTATCCTGTAGGTTAAGATCTCCAGGTGAAGCTCCCCCATCCCACTGAGCAGGTACTCTCCGGTCTCCTGATTTATCTCAACAGCACATGATGGATCCTCCTTTGCTATCCCCCTCATCGCCTCAACAAGCCTCGGGAGGTCTTTTGTGCTCTTGGGCTCTATAGCCAGGGTGACGACAGGATCACTTATGTGCACAAGACGCTCAAATGGATGCAGATCCTCAAGCGAAGAGATGGTTGAGCCTGCAGCGGCCACCTTTAAACCAGATATTGCCCCTATGTTACCTGAGGGTATATACTCTACTGGCTCATAGTCTGGCCCCATAAAAACTCCTATCTGCTGTGATTTTTCTGTTGCCTTTTTATCAACAGCATAGAGGGTCTCTCCCCTTCTTAAGGTACCGCTATACACTCTTCCCACAGCTATCTCCCCGGCATGCGGATCTATTATAATCTTTGTTATCATCATCGTTAAAGGACCATCTGGGTCACATTGAAGCATCGCTCTTCCTGCTTCGCTCTCCCGCTCTCCATGCCATATCTTTGGGATCCTGTACCTCTGAGCCTCCTTCGGATCCGGAAGATGCTCAGCAACCATGTTCAGTACTGTTATGTGTGCAGGTGACTTTTTGGCAAGCTCCTCATGCCTACCATTGGAGCAGAGATCATATATGTCCTTGAAGGTTATGTTTGTTTCCTTCATCCTTGGTACAGATATAGCCCAGTGTTGGAAAGCTGAGCCGAAGGCAACGCTACCATCCTCAACCCTTAGCTGCCACTCTTTTTTAAACTCATCTGGAGCAAATTTTTTGATAAGCTCGTTCACCTCACTGATTATTTTGGCAAATCTTCTCTGCATTTCCTCAGGGCTTATCTTGAGCTCATTTATGAGCCTGTCAACCTTATTTATAAAGAGCACGGGTTTGACATGCTCTCTTAAAGCCTGTCTTATGACGGTCTCTGTCTGGGGCATAACCCCCTCAACAGCATCATCAACGATTATAACGCCATCTATAGCTCTCATAGCCCTGGTTACTTCCCCACCAAAATCAACATGCCCTGGGGTATCTATCAGGTTCATAAGATAGTCCTTGTTTCCATAGTTGTAGACCATAGACACGTTAGCGGAGTTTATCGTTATGCCTCTCGCCTGCTCCTGCTCATCGAAATCCATATATAGCTGCTTGCCCGCCATCTTTTCGGATATTATACCAGCACCCGCTATAAGCGCATCAGATAGCGTTGTTTTACCATGATCTATGTGTGCTGCTGTCCCTATATTCCTTATCCTTTCAGGCTTGTCCATAAGAGCGAATGCTCTCTTTACCATATCTTCTCTTCTAGCCATAAAATCACCTAGCAGACTTTGCTATGCGCTCCATCTCTTCCTTTCTTGAGACGCCTTTGCTATTGACATCGTTTCTTGAAGCAAGAATTATCTCATCCGCAAGACACTCTTCGGCTGGTTTCCTGTTTTTATGCGTGCTGTTTATAGCAGCAAGCGCTATGTTCCTTATAGCAAGATCAACCCTTCTCTGAGGGCTTGTATCGACTGCTCTTGGCACAGAAATGCCGGCGTACACAAGCCTCACAACCTCTTCAACAGGGGCCGCATTTGATATCGCGTTGACCAGAACCTGTATAGGACTGTCTTTTGTCCTCTCCGCTACAATCCTCAACGCATTGAATACCACTTTTTCAGCCTTGGTTTTCTTGCCCTGGTACTCCCCACCTCTCTGGGGACCTCCGCGCATCATATTATTTATCAACCTTTCGATAATGTTAACCTTGGATTTTCCCATAAATCTGTTTGCATGCTTTCCCTGGGAATGTGGAGTGATGATAGGGCTGAGATCTATGTATCTTGCAAGCCCCGGATCAGGGACTACCACATTATAATCAAACACACTGAAATCTATTTCCATTACCTCACCTCACTGGCTTCTCTCTCTTCCCTTTCAGGAGCGCATCAAGCGATATGTTATTAATCTTAACAACTCTAAACCTGACACCAGGGACATCCCCATAGCTCCTTCCCATTCTCCCACCAATTCCCTCTATGAGAACTTCATCATGTTCCTCTATAAAGTTTATAGCTCCATTACCGGGAGCAAATGCTGTGACCGTCCTTCCATTCTTTATCAACTGAACCTTGACACACTTCCTTATGGCTGAGTTTGGCTGCTTAGCTTCTATACCCACCTTTGCTATAACGATACCTCTAGCCTGCGGAGCGCCCTCTAGAGGGTCAGACTTCTCCCTGAGCTTCAGCGCTCTTTTTTTGTACACTCTATCATTCCATCTGAAAGTTTTCTTCCCTTTCTCGATCTTTCTACCAGCGTTAAGTCCATTTGCCAAATCTATCACCTTTGAGAGTTAAGGGTTTATCTCTTTAAATAATTAACGCGCACTCCAGAAAGAGCTATTCCCTCTCATAAACTATTTTTCCATCGATTGTTGTAAGGTCAACCATTAGCTCAGATATCCTTGCTGGCTCTACCATAAGTATGTTATCTGATAGAACTATAAGATCTGCCAGCTTTCCCTCCTCTATGGAGCCCAGATAGCTATCCTGCCATTGTGCATATGCGCTATCTATCGTATAGAGCTTTATTGCCTGTTCAATTGTGAGCGCCTGGTTATCTCTGCGCATAACAATATTTTCAATACCCTCCAATGGAACAAAGGTCTCAACAGGAGCATCGGTGCCACCACAACACTTTACTCCCCTCTCTATCAGTGCTCTCCAGGCATAAGCCATTTTCATCCTCTCTCCAACCCTCTCCTCAGCCCATGGGCTATCCGAGCTAGCAAATGAGAACTGTATCGATGCTATCATATCCTGCTCCTTCATAGCGTTTATAAGTTCTTCATCCATGATCTGGCAGTGCTCCACTCTATCCCTGAAAGTTCCTGTGTCCAGATTCAATAGCTTATGCGAGCTCTCATTCGCCTCGAGGACCGTTTTTATAGCTCTATCACCTATGGCATGGGTGCAGCACTGCAAACAAAGACTGTGAGCTTTAGTGAAGGCTTCTGTCAGCTGTTGCACATCCATAAGAAGTACCCCGCGTGTGGAGGGATCATCACTGTAGGGCTCTCTCAGCGCTGCTGTTCTACCGCCTAAAGAACCATCAGCATAAAACTTTATACCGCATATTCGCAATCTTTCTTTTACTATGTTATACGGAGAGCTCATATCATTTTCAATACAAAAATCAAGGAGTTCTGAATTTAAAAGCAGGTTAACCCTTAAATCCATCATGCTCTTGCTAAAAGCATTGCGATATATGCCCAGATCATCCAGATCTGCGCCTGCCTCCTCTATGCATGTTATCCCCCTAGATAGAGCTTTTTTAATCATAGCATGAAGATCGTGTATGGATGGCTTCAGAGCTTTTATTGGAATCCTTGAGGTCACAAGCTCTATTGCTTTTTCTCTCAGCACTCCTGTAGGCTCCCCATCTGGATAGCGATCTATCACCCCTCCCTCAGGGTCCTGTGTATTCTTGCTTATTCCTGCAATTTCAAGAGCTTTAGGATTAGCAACAGCTATGTGCCCGCACACCCTGAGAAGAAAAACTGGTTTATCTGTGAAATTAAGGTCTTCTTTCGTGGGCCACCTGTATTCTCTGTTCCATTTCATCTTTTCCTGATCCCACCCTCTGCCAAGGATCCACGAGGCCTCTGGTGTAACTGCATCCTTCTCCTTCACAAGCTCTATGAGCTCATCTATACTTCTAGCTCTGGAAAGATCTACCTTGCTCTCAAGAGCAGCTAAAGACAGAAAATGGATGTGTGCATCTTCAAATCCTGGCATCAGCGCTCTGCCCTTAAGGTTTATCACCTTTGTTCCTGGCCCAACAAGTCTTCTTATCTCTCTATCTGAGCCAACCTTCATAATACGGTTCCCTTTTATCGCTACAGCCTCTTCAATACTGAACCTGTCGTTTACAGTTATAACAACTCCGTGCAGGAAAACCGTGTCTGCTTTTTCGGTATGCCCGAAGGGTATAAACTGCAGAGCTATCTGCTTCACCAAAGCAGAGAGAGCTAACCGGATAAATGTTTTTTTCTGATTCCGGTTTTTACCGAGCTTAAAAGGGCTTGTTGGCGTCTAATACGGACCCGTTTATATAACAAAACAAATAAAATAGAGATAAAAGAGGGGGGGTCAATAAGGATTGGGCCCCGTCACGGTAGGCTAATCTTCAGTGTATCAACAAGAAATTCTTAAATAATACAGACTCACATTATCATTATGTTTCTGATGAGTGCCCTTGGGGATCTTACATGGTGGTGCGCCAATCACCTCCCTTTAATAAGACGCTGCTTTTACTGGTTCTATTATAACTCCCCAGAATGGCTATTCGAGCCCATTTATGAGTGCTGGAGGTTCCTAACCTTTTGCTTCAGGATAATATGATAGGCGGAGCAGACGAAGCTGGAAGGGGGCCTGTTTTCGGCCCCATGGTGTTTGCCGGGGTTGCAGCAGATGAGGAAAAGCTCTGGAATGCCAGAGACTCAAAAAAGTGCACAAGGAAGAGAAGAGAAGAGCTCTATAAAGAGATAAGCAGGGTAGCAGAAAGGATAGAGATCATCAAGATAATGCCAGAAGAGATAGACGCCATGCGCGCAAAAGGCAAAAACCTTAACGCGATAGAGCTGGAGGCTTTCTGCTCAATCATCGAAAGATTGGGTTGCGATGAAATTTATATAGATTCCTTGGGCCCCTGCTTCGGACGTAAAATAAAAGAGATATATCCCGAATTAAAAATAACTGCAGAGTCCAAAGCTGATGATAGATATAAGATAGTCTCAGCAGCATCGATAATAGCAAAGGTGGAGAGAGATATGGAGATGGATAAGATCGCTGAAGAGCTCAAAGAGCTAACAGGGTTATTAGTTGGGAGCGGATACCCGAGTGACGAAAAAACAAAGGTCTTTTTGCAGAGGTGGTTTGAGAGCTTAAATAGCTACCCCCCACACATAAGAAAGAGCTGGCTTCCAGCGAGGAGGTATCTGAATGGAAAACTATGATATTATTGAAAGAGCGATAGAATATTTAAAAAATAATGCCGATCTAAAAGGTTTTGATAGGGTTGTTCTTTTAAAGATAGGAGAAGATGAGCTCTGTTTCAAGGTCGAAAACTCTGATGTAAAAAGAGTGGGAAGTGAAGAGCCTGATATTGTGATTGAGATGAGCAATGAGACCTTTAGAGCTTTAGCCAACGGAGAGCTCAGCCCCCTGAGGGCCTATGCGCTGAAAAAGGTAAAGGTCAAGGCAAGCCTTAAAGACATAATGCTCCTGAAAAAGCTCCTAGGATGATTGCTGGAGCTGGAGTATCGCCTCAGCAAGATCCCCTTTTGTTCTTTCTAATGCTTCCTTTGCTCTCTCCTCGCTCACATTTGCCTGCTGTGCAACCAGCTCTATGTCCTCTCCTTTTATCTCCGGCTCTTTTTCTACTTCGGCTTCTGCCTCAATGCTCTCCTTTCCGCTTATCTGATAGCTCTTCTGCCCCTGAGCTGTTATTACCGCTACCTCTGGCTCTTCTATCCTTATTATCTTACCTTTAGCCTTTATGATAACCTCATCTGCATCAAGCTCCTCCATCTTTATGCCCATCTGCTTCATGAGCTGTCTCATCTGCCTCGGATTCATCTTCCCGAACATGGTTGAAAAACTTCATATTGCAATTTATACTTTTGCCAGAATTTTTAAGGGAGAAAGAGGATTATCCTTATGAAAGAGATATATAGGGGCAAGGCAAAAACTGTCTACGAAGATGGAAACGAAGTCGTGATAGAGTTCAGAGATGACATAACAGCATTCGATGCTGTAAAGCACAATCAGATAAAGGGAAAGGGCTTTTATAATGCACAGACCTCGGCAAAGCTGTTCGAGCTTCTGGAGAATAACAACATAAAAACGCACTACATAGGAATGGACGACGATAGAAGGATGAGGGCAAAGCGTGTTGAGATCATACCTTTGGAGGTTATAGTGAGGAACACAGCCGCTGGATCGATAACAAAGAACTATCCGATAAAAGAGGGAAAAGAGTTTGAAAAGCCTGTTATTCTCTTTGACCTGAAGAATGATGCATACCATGATCCTCTGCTGAACGAAGACGTAGCAGAAGCTCTGGGTGTTTCAAACAGAGAAGAGATGAACGATATGCGAAATATCTCCTTGAGGGTCAATGATGTCTTAAAGAGTTTCTTTGCGGAGCATAAGATAAAGGTTGTGGACTTTAAGCTTGAATTTGGGAGATATAAAAATGAGCTTTTGGTTGCGGATGAGATATCCTGTGATACCTGCAGATTCTGGAATGAAAAAAATGAGAGCCTCGATAAGGATCTCTACAGATTTGACAAAGGGGATGTTCTGGCGGGCTATAAGAGGATATATGATATAGTAACATCAAGCATTGAAACACAAAGTTAAGATATGCTTAAAGCAATATGCAACAGATCAGATGTTCAGCGTATATATTGACGGAAAAGAGGCGCACATAAACTTTGAGGCAGCCCATATGATACCGGAAAGTGAGAGATGCAAGCATCTGCATGGACACAGCTACTTTATAGATGTAAAGATAACCGGCGAAACAGAAAAGAGCATGCTTGTAGATTTTACTGTCGTTAAAAAGAGGTTGAGGGAGATAGCCTCAAACATGGATCACAAGACTCTGGTGCCGGGAAAGGACAGCAGATTCAGGGTAGAGGGAAACAGTGTGGTAGCAGAGATTGATGACAGAAGTTATAGATTTGCAAAGGAGGATTGCTTCATACTTGATGCAGAAGCCTGCACCGCAGAGCTGATAGCAATGCACGTTCATAAAGGGCTTGATCTCAAAGATTTTAAAGTAGCTGTAGGGATAGAAGAGGGTTTGGGGAGCACAGCATGGTACGAGCCATAGTACTTTTGTCTGGTGGCTTGGATAGCTGCACAACAGCGTATATAGCAAAGCATAGAGGATATGAGCTGCATGCCTTGAGCTTTGACTATGGACAGAGGCACAAAAAAGAGCTGGAGAGCTCTAAGAAGATAGCAAAAAGGCTTGGCATAGATCACAGGATAATAAGGATAGAGCTACCTGAGCGCTCGGATGCATTAACTGGCTCTTTGTCTGTTCCGCATAACAGAGAGATAGGAAAAGAGATACCTGTGACCTATGTGCCGGCGAGGAATACTATATTCATAGCTTATGCCCTATCCTGGAGTGAGGTTATAGATGCTGATGCTATATTTATAGGGGCAAACGCTATAGACTTTTCTGGTTACCCTGATTGTACAAAAGAATATATAGAAGCATGGAATGATCTGATAAAGGTGGGAATGAAAAACAATGGCGTAAGGGTTGTTGCCCCGCTTATAGACATGAACAAGGCTGAGATAATAAAGGAAGGAGCTAAACTCGGAGCTCCTTTTGAGCTCACATGGAGCTGTTATGAGGGCAGAGAGAAAGCATGTGGAGTATGTGATTCCTGCATGCTGCGGCTCAAAGGCTTCAAAGAGGCTGGTTTAAAGGATCCCATAGAGTATGAAAGTCAGGAAGCAGATCGCTGAAGGAGAATAGGTGAAATAAAACGCCTGAATCCATAGTAGCACTTCTGGTATCCATGCTGTCAACCCTGACTTCATTTAACCTCAACTTAAGATCCAGCTCCCTTTTCTTAAGATCGTAAGCTCTGTACATTACCAGAGAAAAGAAGAGGATGAGAGCTATCAGCACTATAGCTAGAGAGCTTCTCTTTTTTTTACTATCATCATAATCATCCCAGATTCCCATTAAAAAGTATTGTTATGGCTCTTTTAAAACTTTTTGGTGCGATAACAGATCAATTTTGAGAGGCTCTATTTTGTTGCATAGCTCTTTTCAACCTACAAAAGCGCGTTCAAGTTCATTTAAGGGCGCGTCCGTCTTTATGCCCTTTGGTGAAAAAATGGTGCGCGAGGCTTGAAAGCCCTGCTCTTGCAGTATTTCTAACAGCACTTGCAGTTTCGGTTCTTCACTGCGAAACCTCGATGATAGGCAATCAACATCATAGTAACCTATGGTGTCTACTTCATCTAGAGCCTTCAAAAAGAGCTTTTCTACGAAGTTTTTACCTGCATACTCCTTTTTTTTGCTCATTTCCAGTGCTTTCTTTAGGATCTCTTTATCATTGAGCTTACCGGACCATATGGGACCCATACCATCTATCTGTGTTATCTCTTCTTCGCAATCACATATCTCAAAATAGCCCCTGAGATAGTGATCTTCTGCGTAAACAAAGAGTGGCTTTACCGATTTACCATGTGCTTTTGCCTTTTCTGCTACAGTATAACAGAGCACCCTGGCTCCCAATTCTTTGCTCCAGCTAACCTTTTTTACCTTAACACCATAACGCTCATAGCACTTCTTTGCATTTGAACCAAAAAGGACAGCAGTATCAGTCGCCGTCACAGCCAGAAGACGTTCGGAAAGCTCCAAGCCCTTGCTCAAAAAGGGCTCGGGCGTACCGAAAGGATCAATATCGCATAGCTCTGCGCTGTTTTTTAGAGCACAAAAATCTTCGTTCATCACCTCAGCCTCAATATTGTTGAGCTCCAGGTTCTTTTTTATAGCAAAAAAAGCCTCTCTCTCGCGATCGTTGAAAATAACCTCTGAGCCGGCTTCTTTGATCACTCTTATGCCTCTAACACCAGTTGCCGCAAAACCATCCAGAAAGCTTTTTATACCCAGCGCCCCGCACATAAGGGTACAGATGCTCCTGTTGTTCCTCATCGCCGGATTATAAAAGATCTTACTCCGCTTTGCCGGGCCCTTGGAGGTTACAGGTATCCCCGGTAGTGATATGAGTGCTTCTCCCTCCTCCAGTATCATCTTCACCTTTTATGTTTCTCAAAATATTCCTCAAATACAGGAGCAATCTGGGAGTACAAAACAGTCTTGCCCATCCTGGTAACCTCTATTATGCGCACATCATCCCTCCTTCTTATGTCCTGAAGCAAGGGGTGCCTCGATTTCTTATGGAGGGTCATGAGAATGCACCTATCACTGTCCAGAAGCTTCTTCACAGCTTCAATAAACTTTTCGCTGCACATCTCCATCTTTCCGACTTCATCCACCACAACCAGATCACAGCTCTCTACAGCGTCCAGTATTGCAGGAACCCCCACCTCTTCGAGATCCTTTACGTTAACCCTATACCCGCCAACCTCTATCTCTGAATCAAAATCTCTGTGCGCTAGCATGCCCTGTTTTTTTGTTCTCCAGTCAATTATGCTAAAACCCATCCTCTGGTTATTCTCAATTATGGGCTCTGTAACCATCCCCCCTATCACAATGCCTTTTTCTTCAAGTCTTCGAACTATCTTAAGAAGCGTTTCAGTTTTGCCGACACCGGGAACCCCAGTAAGACCTATCTTAACTACCTCTGCAACTTCAGCCATTTCTTAAATAAGAATGCTTTATGACTATTTTTAACTTTTTAATTTTTTAACTGATTTTTTGTTTTTTTCTCTTCCTTTCTATTCCCTTCGATCCTGTTCAAACATCCATGCCCCATTGTTACCTGTAATCTGTAGTAACAGTTTCATAAGCTTCAGGATCTGTTTTTACCCGGAGCGCTAGCCCGAGATATAAAAAAGAAAAGGAAGACCACCAGAGTCAAAAAGCCCATGTCATATTGTTGCGCTTATTGCCCGGGCAGCTTTCTTTGCATCCCCTATCGCAAGTATCACTGTCGCAGAGCCTCTAGCTATATCTCCACCAGCAAATATGCCTTTTCTCGTTGTTGCCTTCGACTCCTCCTCAACAATTATGTACCCTCTTTCACTCTTTTTCATACCCTCCGCTTTCACCAGGGGATTTGCCTGCGTTCCTATAGCATCGATCACCTGATCGCATTCCATAACAAAGTTTGACCCTTCTATGGGCACGGGCCTTCTCCTTCCACTCGCATCAGGTTCACCTAGCTCCATCCGTATACACTCCATGCCAGTAACATTGCCCTTCTCATCTCCGAGTACACGAACAGGCAAAGTCAACCAGTCAAAGATAACGCCCTCCTCTTCAGCGTGCTCTATCTCTTCTATCCTGGCAGGGCTCTCCGCCTTTGTCCTTCTGTAAACAACGTGGACCTCTTCCGCGCCCAACCTCAAAGCTGTTCTTGCAGAATCCATCGTGACATTACCCCCACCTATCACAGCAACCTTCTTTCCTATCTTGATCGGAGTATCATATTCTGGGAAAAGATAAGCCTTCATCAGATTCGAACGAGTCAGAAACTCATTAGCAGAGTACACATTGTTCAGGTTTTCCCCTTGAATGCCCATGAATTTTGGGCTACCGGCACCATTTGCAACAAACACGCCATCAAACTCATCAGAGATCTCATCCAGGCTCTTTGTTGCCCCAACAACAAAGTCTGTCGCAATGTTTACTCCCATAGCCTTTATACCCTCTATCTCATGATCGATTATGCTCTTAGGCAGCCTGAACTCAGGTATGCCATAGACAAGAACACCGCCGGCTCTATGGAGCGCCTCAAAGATGGTGACATCGTAACCAGCTTTTATAAGATCAGAAGCGCATGTAAGACCTGCCGGACCGCTACCAATGATTGCTATCTTCTTGTTCTTTTTTGGAGCTGCAGTTGCCTGTGGGCGTATATTGTTTTTTCTTGCGTAATCGGCAACGAACCTCTCTAATTTCCCAATATTTATGGGCTTTCCTGTCCTGTTGAAAACACAGTTACCCTGGCACTGGGTCTCCTGAGGACAAACTCTGCCGCAAACCGCCGGTAGGCTGTTGGTCTCCAATATCTTCTGGTAGGCCCCTGCAAAATCCTCTTTGACTATAAGATCTATGAACTCAGGTATCTTGACCTCAGCTGGACACCCTTTAACGCATGGTGCCGTTTTACACTCCAAGCACCTCTGTGCCTCATATATTGCATCTTCGGTGCTAAAGCCCAAAGGAACCTCATTGAAGTTGTGTATCCTCTCTTTTGGGTCCTGTTCCTTCATCTCTCTCTGCTCTCTCTTGTATCTCTCCTTAGGTGGTATTGGCTCTGCCATTTCACTGCCTCCTTTTCATATATAGATCCATCGCTATCTTTTCTTGCGGTTTATACCTCATAAGTCTGTTCATGAACTCGTTCCAGTCAACTAGATGCCCATCAAACTCTGGCCCATCAACGCATGTTAATTTTGTTTCCTCTCCTACGGTAACCCGGCATGTCCCGCACATACCAGTGGCATCGACCATTATCGCATTCAGGCTCACTATGGTTTTAACGTTGTATCCTCTGGTCAATAGCGCCACATTTTTCATCATTATCGCAGGGCCAATAGCCCATACTCTCGCTATATCCTCTTCTTCATCATTATCAAGAAGGTCCTTGAGAGCATCTGTCACAAAACCCTTTCTTCCATAGCTACCATCATCTGTTGTGGCTATGACCCTATCTGATACTTTCATGATATCTTCTTCCATAAAGAGCAACCCCTTATTCTTTGCTCCTATGATGGATATAACCTCATTTCCTGCCTCCTTTAAAGATCTTGCGATAGGATGTATTGCTGCTATCCCTGTGCCCCCACCAACACAAACCACCTTTCCATAGTTCTCAATATCTGATTGCTTGCCTAGGGGCCCCACGAGAGAGAACAGCTCATCACCTTCGTTCATATCTGCAAGTTGCGCGGTAGATTTCCCCGCAACAAGAAAAACCAGAAAGATCTTTTTCCCTGATCTGTCATAATCCGCTATAGTCATTGGTATTCTTTCTCCTTTTTCATGGGTCATCACCATAACAAACTGTCCTGGTTCAACTTTTTCAGCAACATATTGCGCATCGACCCACATACCGTACAACCCTTCTGCATATTTTATCTTCTTCTCAATCTTATACATAGTGCACCTCCAAACTTTAAGTGAATAGGGCTACGTCTTAAATATTTTTTTGATTTGTACGAATTTATAGACTCTGGTATTGTAAAGCACGCTTATAAGCCTGATGTATATCTGTCAGCATGCAAAGTTCCCTCACGAATGTTTTATATGATATGGCACCTCTGAGCTGCCCTTTTATCCCCTTCATAAAGTCAGAGATGCAATTTTTTCTATGTGGGCTGTAAATGGGTTGAAAATATGGCAATGTTCATCGATCACTGAAGCGCCCCCAGATCTCTCCATAAAGCCTCTCCGAAATCATTATATATGACCACAGATAAATAGAGTAGTGTGAAACTATACCTGATTCTTATATCGCTTCTTTTTGTGCTAGCACCTGTAGCATATGCACAGAGTAACGCCGCAAATACGATAGGAGCCGCATTGCATCCCGTGTACATCTCGCTAGCCTATACATGCGTCCCGGCTCTGAATGAGATCTCGAGTTTCTGCTCTTCTCTGGGCGCCATCTTTCTTTCCCCTCTGTGTCTCTGCTCCCCTCTGATTCTCTGCTCTATACCCCTCTCTATACTCTTCTTTTTAGCCTCAGGGCTAATTAAGATGCTGACGTGGCCTGTTGTCTACTGTTTTCCTCTCCTTTATTCCTTCCTTGGTCTTATGGGTGGCAATCCTAACTTTTTCATAGGTGGAATCGGGGATCTTTTGGGGCACCTCTTTGTTGATGCAGGTTCATCACTCTCATCACTCGTATTATGCCTTCCTTTGGGCTCCCTGTTTATAACATGCGGAGATCTTATAACCCTTTGCGGCAATGGTCTTTCGGTGCTTGTTGTGGGGGATCTGTTCACAGCTCTCCAGCAGTTTTTTGGCGCTTTTATGCTCTCGATTATAACTCTGATAAGCATCCTGAACCTCTGTCTCTATTGCACTGTTGTCTGTACTCCTTGTTCCTACATAGTTGCCCTGGCTCTTGGGATCTGCACGGATCTGATAGCGATAGCCACAGATCTTCTGGGGCAGGGAATAACGTACTGCAGACCTGCTCTTGCAGCCCTGCTACACTAACTGAAAGAAAAAAGAACGAAAACTTATTTAAGTCATGAATTACAATAATAATTTGATAGAGATGTACGCAGAAATATTTCAGCGCAACTATGGGGTATTCACCAGCGGAGAGCAGGAGAGAATAAAAAAAGCAAGAGTGATCATAATAGGTTGCGGAGAGGTGGGTGGAAACACAGGTGTTACATTGGCAAGGAGCGGCGTTGA
>JAXHST010000050.1:0-2869 GCA_034190325.1 Thermoplasmatota archaeon | reverse complement strand
AGGACATCACTGGGATGCTGGGGGACGTAATAGCGGAGATCCCTGAGATCATCGCTTACATACAGCCGATAATAGAGGCGATAATGAAGCTCATGGGGACAGGCAGTGATGTCGCTAGCACCGCAGTCGATGGTAGCTCGGGTCTGTTGAGCCTGCTCGGGAGCCTCGGCTCCTTTGGAGCTGGAATGGCAGCGGGCGGGGCTGTAGGCGCTGCAGGTGGAGCGGCAGCAGGTGCTGCAGGTGGAGCGGCAGCAACAGGCGCAGCAGCAGCCGTGACTCCCCTATAACCTCTTTTCTTTTTTTCTTTTTTTTTAATTTTTTAGGTTTTTTGGTTTTTTCTCAGATTTTTGTGCGCTAATTAGCTTTATCATAATCAGGTGCGCGCTCCGGGCTATACCGCAGAGCTCACGCTCTGCGGAGCAAAAGAAGCGCTGGTGCAGTCTCTGTCCTTGGCTTTGGCTACCCAGCGCAGTGATTGTCAGTGGTGTCATTCTAGACCTCTACGCACTCTTCAGATGTGGAACTGCCAGACGTAAAACGCGCTTCATTCCCGATATCTGCTCCTAAACCTTCTACCGTATGATCACTGCATGAAACAATCATATAAGATTATCCTGTTATCGTTCAGAGTATAAGCCTGCATAGCCCTTCAGATTTGTCCTTTGGTGCAGGTTTATTACGGCTGTGTGCTGCTTTCCAATCAGGCTTGAAGAACTGCCGGGCTATCCGGCGCTGGTGCTGGCGCCGGGGACAGCATTAAATGCGCCGAGCCAGACTACAATTCAGATCGTTTCTCACTGGAGCACGGATCCCTGCAGTCCGGCGTCAGCATATGCAGAGGGCAGGAAAATGAGATCGGGTCATTCTGCGCATGACCAAAGGTTTAAAAACCACCAGGCGACTATCATTACGAAAACGTAAAGTAAAATGCATGGTGAGCGCATGAAAAACGTGGACCTCTCAGAGCTTCTGATAAAAAGGCATGGAAAGATATGCACTTCCAGTGACCTTCAGGAGTTGTTCGGGAATGGCTATCTTTCCCAGATATCAAGGATGACCAATTCCGGCTGGATCGTGCCACTCGGATTGTTCCGGGGAATGTACTATGTTCTTGATCCTGTTGAGAGGGAAAAGAACTCTTTCGGGATGGACGGCTTTCAAATCCTGATAATAGCCCTCAACAGAGCCCTCGGCAGGGAGTGGTACTTCGGGAGGATGACAGCGCTTCATCTGCTGGGTATCGTTCATCAGCCGGTTTCGGTGTCATACATAATGAACAGGAAATACAGGAAGTCTGTAAGCGCGAAAGTTCTGGGAGAGGTGGTTTTTTCAAAAACATCGCTGCTGATAACCGCATCATGCGGCATAGAAAACAGGGAATATCGCGGTGTTTCTTACAGCATCAGCAACCCCGAACGGACAATGATAGACTACATAGGATCGTATCTGCAGGGGCACACCACCAGAGACGAGATAGTCAGCATCAGTTCTCTGCTTTCCGCAGACAAGAATGAGATGAGAGTGATACTATCTCGATGCAATAGGAAAGTTCTGGCAGAGAGGGTAGAATCAGTTGTGGAGTCAATTCTATGACCAATGCCGGTTCAACCGGAATAAACTTTGAAGACGCACACGAGATTTCCCTTCGCGTATCGGAAAATTCGCTTCAAGCCGCTGAAAATGTGTATGTTGACTCTGTTCTTACGCTCATGCTTCCTGTTATACAATCCAGATTTGATTTTGTGCTAAAGGGCGGGACCGCAATAGTCAAGACACATCTGTATCCATATAGGTTCAGCTATGATCTGGATTTCTCCTACTTCGCCGGAGTCGCTTCGAGAAAGCACTACAGAATCTATCAGAAAAGTCTTGAGGATCTGATAACCAGAATGGGCTTTCACATTGTCGGAAATGAAACCGACAAGCACAGGGAAGGCGGAAAGATATTCATATTGAGGCTGGTTGACGGGCCGGGATACTTCAGGATGCCCATAAAACTCTCTATAAGCTCCATAGACAAAGAACCGTGCTGTGCGCCGCTCACCAAAAAGTTCAAACCGCTTTTTGGCGTTCCCGAAGAACCATACGGGCTTCTATACCCTGATGTGGTGGACAAACTTAACTCCGCAGACGCAAAAGTGCTTGCCATAGATGAGTTGTGTAGTGAAAAGATCCGGGCACTTGCAACCCGTGGATCCGGGGAGGAATGGTCGTTGATATTGAGGGATGCCGTAGATCTTCACGTTATGGCCGCTGCTGGAATTCTGAACAGGGTGCTATCCGATACGGCTGGTATAGAATGCGTCAAGAAAAAGTTCTTGGCGATTCGCAATACTAGTTACTGGGCCAAATTTCACTCCTTCCTGATCAGCGATATCAGAATAAGGATTGGGAGAGAAGATGCGGCAATATTCATTGACAAAAAGATACTCGACGAAAAAGAAATTTCAGAAACGGTCGAAAAAGTGCGAGATGTTCTGAAAAACATCGTGAAACTATAAAAGCGTCCATAAATGACACATGCTTCCGGAACTATTCCGCTCCAATCCCTCTACTGTTGCAACAGGCGAAGTATAATAGCGGAAAAGTAAATTTCTTTTTTTACAGTTCTTTCCGGTCTTCAGATATCTCAGTAACGATGAACATGCCTTCCTCTACCGACCACCATAGTTTCAGACAATGATGTCCGGGGGTAAACGTCGTTTCCTTTGACTATAATGAAGAAATTTACCGGGCGATCAGAATCTGTGAGATCATCGCTTACATACAGCCGATAATAGAGGCGATAATGAAGCTCATGGGGACAGGCAGTGATGTCGCTAGCACCGCAGTCGATGGTAGCTCGGGTCTGTTGAGCCTGCTCGGGAGC
>JAXHST010000005.1:0-2103 GCA_034190325.1 Thermoplasmatota archaeon | reverse complement strand
AAATGAAAAAGCCTGGCTGATCCCGAAAAGAATTAAAAGGAAAGAGAGGATTATGGTCAGGCTTTTATAATTCATTTCCTCCCTCAAGTTTTTGGCACTGGCACGAGAACGTAATCAGGCTGGTTAGCTTCCTGCTGCGCTATCTGGCTTCTTGTAGGCATGAATGCTCCCATCCAGTCCAGACATCCATAACACAACCCGAAGGGTATTCCAAACACTGCTCCCAGCAGAGCTGAAGGCACAGCTCCAACTATACAGAAAGGGCAGCCTAATGCTCCGAAAAGCATTCCGCAAAACATTACCCCAAGCATCGCTCCTTGAATGAATTCAGGATTGTTATTCAAAAATGTTCTAACTCCAGAGAGCAATACATTCAAAATATCCATGCACAGGACAGGGAGCTGTCCAAATATGAAAAATATAAAGTAGCTTAACCATTCAGGTAATACTAACCCCATTCTGCTTAAAAAGTTAACAATGGTAGCAGGGAGCTGATCTGTAGCTTGAGCTTCAGCTTTCTGCGGCAGCATAAAAAGAGCACTCAACAGAGCTAACGCTATCAACATAGAATATACCTTATACATAATACTAATATATATTAGCCACTAAATAAACTTTTCTTTTCTTACAGCGCTTTTAGAAAAAGTTATTTATAAGGTAATCAAGAACGAAATAAGCGCTGATGCCTATAAAGAATAGAGACAGCCAACCTATAAACTCAATCATGAACAAAGATATAACAAGTGTAAAACCATAAAATAAGCGCTGATGCTTGCTGCTGATGTAAAACATAATGCACCATGTAGCGATGAGCAAGCACACTATGAACATGTCATCAGGCGTCATGTGAACGGTATCAGCCCTCCTATCACTTCGAATAATGCAAGCAGCAGCTCTATCAGCACAAGGCTAAATGGAATAATTACAGCAGGAGCAACAACCCATCTCACATACTGTATGAAAGGCTCATACTCAGCTGGAACGGATATATCAAATGTAAGAGCTTTGCCTATGATAGTTAAAACTTGCCCCACAGCTTGCGCAAGGTTACTGAAAAAGCCCCCAATAGCATCTATTGTGCCTAATATACCCCCTCTTGGAGCTGGCTCTTCTGGAGGTGCAGTACCTGCTATTTCCTCTTCAGATTTTCGCTCGTAATATTTGCTGAACACGACTCTTGCCTGATTTTCCACATATGCAACCTTATCCACATAAGGAATATCTCCCCTTTGATTCATTCTCTCAACTTCATTCAATATCTCTAATATCTCGTTATCCATTTGCGGATTGAATAGATAGCTCCCAAAAACCCGATCCCATAATGAAGGTTCGGTGTTGTATTCTTGCTCCACTATCCCGATTATCTGCAGCGCCTCTTCAGCATTCATATTAGCATATCTGCCCTCTGGAGCTCTTACGGTTACATTGCCAATTCTAATGTTACCTATGCCAGAGCCTTGAACTATCGGCTTTAAATCAAATTCTTTGCCTGCATACTGGTATTCATATAGCCCAGTGATGAGAAAATACACCATGAGTATGAAAACCATTTTTGTTAGCAAAGATGTTGATATTATCCTCCCCATTACTCCCCACCTCCATCACGCCATCCGCTGACCATATATCCGATAAGAACCCCAACAGTAGGCAAATAGAGCACAACAGCAGGCATAAGTCCATCAAGAATAAGAAAGGTAATGGCTAATATGATAATGACTATTTGAGCAAAGCCATCGAATCCAACCAAACGTAAGAAGAGCATGACAAGAAAGAAAAAGGCAAGCAGATAAATAGCTAACGCTACCATGCTTGCATATGAGCTGTAAGGTGTTAAGTACCCTGCTAACGCTTTAACGATAGCATCAGATATCATTTTTACTCACCACCTCCTTTATCTCGTTTTATGCTTAAGCTTCCAAACAGCCTATCTGCCAGCTCTCTGTGTTCAAATGCAAGAATAAACCCTAATAGGATGATGAAAGCAAATGTAATGAACACATTTATCCAGCCCATTATGAAACAGACAACAGAGATAGCTATAACTCCTCCATAGTTTATCCAGAAAGAATAAAGCCCAGCGTATCTGGTTATTGCTTCCCAGAA
>JAXHST010000049.1:0-4729 GCA_034190325.1 Thermoplasmatota archaeon | reverse complement strand
TTTCCTGCTTCTGTTATCTGCCTTATTGCTTCAACACTGCCATAGGATTCTCTCTGCACATCTATCTCTGGATACAACTGTTCGAATTCTCTCTCAGCTTCACCCAACGGTACCGCCAGACTACCTGCATGGAATACTTTTAGTGTTTTACTCTCTCCCTGTTCTACACAGCCTGCCAGCAATGAGATAGCAAGCAAACATGCAGCTATTATGACATTCCAACTAACCTTCTTTCCGATATGCATATACAACTACACCGTTTTTTTTATTTATAATCTGCGGTTGCTGTTTAATGTGATTAGTTGAAATTGAAAATGGAGATAAAAACTCGTTAAGATCTATAATCCGTTAATTCTTCTGCAATTTTGTGTTTCTCTTTTTCAGGACCCTCTCATAGAATGCTAGCTTTATATCAGTATGGATCTGATCTTTAGCCTCGATCCAGGTTTTTTACTTTAAGGCAGCCAAAAATATTTTAAGTGAGAGGGGAATTACATATGATGGCAGAGAGGGCTGTTCTTTATAATGCGCACGAAGCGCTTGGGGCTAAGTTCACAGATTTCTCCGGCTTTGAAATGCCTCTCTATTACTCCAGCATAGTTGAGGAGCACCTTGCAGTTAGAAAGGCTGCAGGTCTCTTTGATGTTTCACATATGAGCAAGGTTTTTGTTGAAGGAGAGAGAGCTCAGGAAACAATGAGCAGGGTAACAACTTCCAATCCTGCAAAGCTTTCTTATGGGAGAGTAAAATACACTATGATCCTCGATGAGGGCGGAAAGATCATAGATGATCTTACACATATGGTTTTGAAGGATAGATACCTGCTTGTGCCGAATGCAGGAAAAGCGAAGAGAATAGAGAGCTGGATAAATGAAAAGAGCCCGGGCAAAGCCATAGACAGAAGCAAGGAGTATCTCATATTCGCACTTCAGGGTCCACTTGCTGAGAAGGCACTCCGTAAACTATACAGTAAGGAGCTGCCAAAGCGCTTTCGCTTCATTGAAACTGAGCTTGAGGGTTATGAAACAATAGTCTCCAGGACGGGGTATACTGGAGAAGATGGTTTTGAGTTTATCACAAAGAATAAAGAGCTCTTCATGAAGCTTCTTGATGCAGGAAAAGAGTTTGGCATAAAGCCATGTGGTCTGGGGGCAAGAGACTCTCTGAGACTTGAGAAATGTATGTGCCTTGCGGGAAATGAGCTTGAGGGGCGCACACCAATTGAGGCAAACCTGGAGTGGGTCATAGATTGGGATCATGAGTTCATAGGGAAAAACAGCTTAAACAGGGATGTGAAGGAGTTGCTCGTTCCTCTTTTACTGGAAGATAAGGGAGTGCCAAGGCATGGTTATCCAATAAAGAATGAGAAAAATGATAAAAAGATAGGCGTGGTCACCAGTGGAGGTTTCTCACCTGTCCTTGAGAAGGGTATAGCTTTAGGATATGTGGAAAAGGGAGAAGCAAGAGCTGGAAACGAGGTTTACATAGATGCCAGGGGCAAAGAGCTGAAGGCTAAGATAATAAAGGGGACGTTTGTTTAGAGGTGAAAAGATGGTGGAGATAAGAGAAGGATTGGAGTATACGGAGACCCATGAATGGGTTAAAAGAGAAGGGAAGGGAGTAAGAATAGGCGTCACTGATTACGCGCAGCAAAACCTGACGGACGTTGTGTACGTCGATCTGCCGCAGGTAGGAAAGGAGATAAAGGTGGGGGAGATCCTTGCGAGCATAGAGTCAGTTAAATCTGTGAGCGATGTTTATGCACCTGTTAGCGGAAAGGTTGTTGAGGTTAACTCGAGGCTGAACGATGAGCCAGAGCTGATAAACAAAAGCCCTTATGATGATGGCTGGCTCGTTGTTATTGAGCTCGCTGAGGAACCTGGAGGGTTGATTGACGCTGAGGCGTATAAAAAGATCACAGAGCAGCAATGAAGAATCTTATACCAAACGAAGGTGAAAAGGAAGAGATGCTCCATGCTATGGGGCTTAAGGGCATAGAGGAGCTCTTTGCTGATGTGCCTGAAAGCATGAGAAGCAAACTTTCCATAGAGAGTGCAAAGAACGAAAGCGAGGTTTTGAAAGAGATCTCTTCTTTAGCTGAGAAAAACAAAAAGTATCTCTCTTTCTTAGGGGGAGGCATAGCAAAACACTACGTACCTAGTGCCCTTAATTATCTGATATCAAGAAGCGAGTTTCTTACAGCCTATACGCCGTATCAACCGGAGATAAGCCAGGGTTCACTTCAGGCCATGTTTGAGTACCAGAGCTATGTGAGCGAGCTCTACAACATGGAGGTGGTAAATGCTTCTGTGTATGATATGGCCACCGCTCTAGGGGAATCCTGCCTTATGTGCTACAGAATAAGGGGAGGAAAGAAATTCCTCATCCCAGAGGCTATAAGTCAGGCAAAGAAGGCAGTGTTGAGGAACTATGCAAAGGGCTTTGGTGTTTCCATAGAAGAATTTGCTTATAATGAAAAAGGCATGGTAGATCTGGAGGATCTCAAGAAGAGGATAGACAATGAAACCGTTGGTGTATATGTGGAGACTCCGAACATGTTTGGGGTGCTGGAAGAGGAGATCGCCGCGGTAAGGGAGTTAGCTCCGCTGCTCGTTGTAGGAGCAAACCCTCTGGCATTGCCTATCATAAGGTCCCCAGGTGATTATAATGCGGATATAGCTATAGGAGGACTAACCTTTGATCTATCATTCGGGGGCCCATTGCTGGGCGTATTCGCATGCAGGAAAGAGTACATGAGGCAGATGCCCGGGCGCATAATCGGGCTTACTAAAGATAAGGATGGAAAGGATGCTTTTTGTATGATCCTGCAGACAAGGGAGCAGCACATAAGAAGAGCCAGGGCCACATCGAACATATGCACTAATGAGGGTCTGTTGGCGATAGCAGGAGCAATCTATTTCTCTCTATTGGGGAAGAACGGTATGCGGAGCATAGCTATAAAAAACATAAAGAATGCAAGAGCTCTTTCGAAGAGAGTTAAAGAGCTTTTCGATGTTCCTTTCTATGGTTCTACGTTCTTCAGCGAGTTTGTTTTTGAATATGAGCGCATGGAAAAGCTGAGAGATGGAGCTTCAGAGCATGATGTTGAGTTTGGGCCTTTGCTTACAGGTAAAAATGCGCTCATATGCACAACGGAGCTTCATAATAAAGAGGAGCACGATGCGCTGATAAATGCTCTGAGGGAGGCGAAGGATAAAAATGAAAATGTATAGGCAGGCAAGGCATGATGAGCCTCTGGTAAATGAATTAGGTAAAAAAGGGCGCATTGGCTGTGCAATAGATGAAGAAGAGGACATAGTACTGCCGGAGAGCATAAGGAGAGAAGGATTTGAATTCCCGGAGCTGAGTGAAATAGAGGTTATCAGGCATTATACGCATTTGTCCCAGATGAACTTCGGTATTGACAGTGGCATGTATCCCTTAGGTTCATGCACAATGAAGTACAATCCAAAGGTCAATGAGGAAGCTGTGAGGATGTTCAACGATATTCATCCATATTCTATTGGAGCCCAGGGCTGCCTTGAGCTTATGTACAGGCTTGAGAAACTTTTGTGCGAAATAGGAGGTGTTGATGCCGTAACGCTCCAGCCACCTGCCGGAGCAGCGGGCGAGTTCACAGGAATGTCAATTGTGAGAGCATACTTTGAAGGCAAGGAGCGGAACGAAGTTTTAGTTCCGGACAGTGCTCATGGCACAAACCCTGCAAGCGCAGCAATGGCCGGATTTAAGGTAGTTGAGATCCCATCAGACAAAGATGGGTGTGTGGATGTGGACGCGCTTAAGGCTGCTGTATCGAGTAGGACAGCATGTCTCATGATGACAAATCCAAACACTCTAGGCATATTTGAGAGCAGAATAGAAGAGATAACGAAGATAGTTCATGAGGCTGGAGCTCTGCTATACTATGACGGTGCAAATCTCAATGGCATAATGGGAAAAGTAAAGCCCGGAGCCATGGGCTTTGATATAGTGCACTTTAACCTCCACAAAACATTTTCTACGCCCCACGGTTGTGGCGGTCCGGGAGCAGGTCCTGTTGGTGTAAAGAGATTCCTTGAGGATTATCTTCCAGTTCCAAGGGTGAGAGAGAAGAACGGGAGGTACTATCTGGATTACAGCTCGAAGAAGAGCATAGGTAAGATGCATGAATTTTATGGCAATTTTGGCGTGTTTGTGAGGGCTTTTTCATACCTCCTGCTCATGGGTAAAGAAGGGTTGGAAAAGGTTGCCGAGTTCAGCACTCTCAATGCAAACTATATGAAAGAGAGGCTTAAAAAACACTATGCGCTTCCTTACAAGGATCTGAGGAAACATGAGTTCGTTCTTAGCGCTGAGCCTAAGAGCGCTAACTATGTGGCAAAGAGGCTTCTTGATCATGGTATCCATGCACCTACAGTCTATTTCCCTCTTATTGTTAAAGAAGCGCTTATGATCGAGCCTACTGAGAGCGAGACTAAAGAGAGCCTGGACTATTATATTGATGTGCTCGTTGAAATAATGAAAGAAGAGGAGAGAGAGTGCCCGACAAATACCAGCGTCAAGGAAATTGATGCTGTGGGTGCAACAAAAAAGCCGATAGTTACGTGGAGATGATTTTTAGGGCAGTAATCTTTAGATTACGAAAAAATCACGCCTGTTTCTGCTATGATGGTAATCTAAAATTTGTTTACGATGGAAATCAAGAAAACTTTAAATATAGCTGAAGCAA
>JAXHST010000048.1:0-14214 GCA_034190325.1 Thermoplasmatota archaeon | reverse complement strand
TATTGTCAGATCAATATTTTTCAGAGCCTCAACCCTTGAGGCATAGCCCGGATACACCTTTCTCAGACCAGAGGTCTGAATAACAGGATTATCCACCATATTCCATGAAAGGAATACGCACTATATAAAGATTCTGTTTTTTTTTTTGTTTTTTTCTTTTAGTTTTTTTATTTGTTATTCTAAATCAGATCCGGGATCTCAAATCGGTTGAAGAGCTCCAGTCAGCGAAGCCCAGCGCATAATAGGATATCCTATGGTAACCAGGATCGGAACAACGATCGTTATGACAATGAACGCAGCAATGCCAGCAGGAATACCAATGACTGCGCCTAAAACCCCTCCGATAGGAGCAGACACGATCGCCGTGACAACCGCGAAAATCGCGGCGATAACCCCGCTCAAAACCAGCGACAACCCACCTGAAATCAGCAGAGCAATTATCCCGGAGATGATTAGATCCGCTACAAAGGCAAGGAGTAGGAGTGTGATGGGGAAGAAAATGATTGCTACTATCGCAACAATTATTGCGAATATGGGTACAACAAACCCCAAAAAGATATACAGGAAGAGCTCCAGAATTACTGCTATTATGAGTATTGCAAAGAAAAGTATATCCCCTGCAGTTGTAAATGGAATAACGCTATTCAGGACGAGCACTAAGAGAATCAATGCAAAATCAAGTATCACATATAAGAACGGACTAACAAAAACTGTCAACAAACCGAATACAATTATGAATGGGATTGATATCAGTCCCAACGCGAAAGCCACTATCGCTAAGATTGTCCCGGGTATAAAAAGAGCAACAAACAGAATAATGAGAAGAAGGATGAAAGTTATGAGGAACGTTACGACTGCAATTATCAGAAATGCTGCGCCCCCCACCAAGATGAAACTTCCCGCTGCTGCGAGTAAGCCAGATATAAAGGTTAAGCCGACAAATATCGCAAGTCCGGCTATCACGCCGATCACAAGACCGGTGATCAATCCAGCGATCGGAGCAAAGACAAGCTCAAAGCCCACATTGTAAGCCAAGGATGCCCACCTTGCAATTGCTCCCGGCGCTTCGCGCAGGAGGGGCGGCAAAACCATGAGGATCGCATAAACGTCATCAACCGTTAAGCTTCCCGTAGTTAAAGCCATCACCGCATTGACAAAGGCGCCATAGGTCTGCGAGAGACCCAGCTCCCTGGCGAATACGCGTATGATATCAAAGCACCATGCAACGTCTGTGTATCTCAGCTCTCCGGCTGCCAGCCTGCCGAGAGCATCCAGCGTTACCGAGATCATAATCGGAACTAAGGAGATGAAGGTTCTGATAGAATCCATCAGCTCGAGCATATTCCTTAAAAGCTCTGAGAAAGAGCTCTGTGCCCTTGGTTCGTAAACGCTCGATTCAGCGAGAGGCTCCTGCAGAGCATAGGAGACAGGAAAAAAGAACAGGATGATACCGATGAAAAGGGCTATTCGCACAATATCTATTATCTTTTTAACTGTATATTAATCTTTTTTATAGTTTGTTCATAACCTCAGAGTGTAAGGAGCTTTGCAAAGACAACCATGCATATTATTGCGAAGGGATATGCAGCCCCATATCCTGCGCCTATGTCCTCAGTTTCATAAAAATCAATGGCCGCTCCTAACCCCGGTGTAGAGGTCATGCCACCTGTGATGCCCCCCATCAGCGTTACGAGATCCATATGCCACAGTAACCGTCCCAGGATGAGTCCAATTGTCATGGGCACAAGAGCGACAACAGCAGATATCCCCAGCAAGCTTGCTCCATACGCCGTTACGACGCCAACAAACCCTTTACCCGCCTCCAAGCCAACAACTGCCAGAAACATGGCAAGCATCATCTCTCTCAAAGGAGAGAGAACCGCAGCCGAAGGCTCTATGCCTCTGAATCTCTTTATGAAACCGCCGACCAGTAAGCCCCCTATCAAACCACCACCTGTGTTGCCCAGGGTAACGGAGCCCAGGGGGCCCAGAGGTATGGGAATCATGCCTATAAGCCCGCCAGCAACAACAGCAAGAGAGAACATGACAATGCTGTACACGGGTTTGCCGCCTTTTCTATCAAACCCGGAAGAGAATTTACTCCTTTCCATATCTACATTGGTTTTGCATATCATGGGCACAATCTGAACAAAAAGAATGACCGATATCACACCTACAAGATAGGCCACAGAGTGGCCTATGGTTACAAGCTCAGGGTTATTTGTCACCTCCAGAGATGCCCCCAGGCCGGGAGAACTGGTGAGAGCGCCCGTAAATACCCCCTCTATAAGGGCTTTTTGCGGATATGAGTATGCGCTCTGGAAAAGGACTGTTAGGAGAGCCGCGCTCCCTGTTATCGCTATCGCAAGGATCACGAGCTTAGCCCCATGCTTCATGACTATATGCCCTATATCTCTGGAAGCGAGTAAGCCAACAGAGGTCACAAATACCAGAAGGCTCAGCTCAAAGAACTCGTGAGACACCTCAAAACCGAAGTGACCGAAGATCAGACCAACGTATAGCGCCCCCGAAACACCAAGAGAGAAGGAATGGAACTTCACCCTGCCTATCGCAACACCTATCAGCATGACCGCAAAGAGTATCAGCAGCTCGTTTATCATTCTATCCCCCGGTTATGGCCCCAGCATGCTGCCGCTCTCCCTGAGATTTTTATACCACTCATCTGCTTTTCTTCTGTTCACCCTTATGTGTCCACCTTCACAGCTCCTCAAATATTCGTAAAGTTTTTCTTTATACGCGGGATGAGCGCATCTCTCTATGATCTCTTTCGCTCTTTCTTCAGGCTCTTTACCCCTGAGATCAGCAACCCCCTGCTCAGTAACTATCACATCAACATCATGCTCTGTGTGATCAACATGCGATGCCATGGGCACTATGAAGGATATGGCGCCATTCTTTTTTGTTGAGGGTGAGAAGAATATGGATGTGCATGCATTTGAGGTAAAATCCTCAGAGCCGCCTAGCCCATTGACAATCTCCCTCCCGTCTATATGCGTAGAGTTCACATTTCCATATATGTCAGCCTCCAGAGCGCCATTCATCGATATAACGCCAAGCCTCGATATGATCTCGGGGCAGTTGCTTATGTCCTGCGGTCTCAGCACAAGCTTTTGCCTGAGATCATCTATCTCTCCATAAAATCTCTCAAGCTTTTGCGGGCTCAAACTTATTGAGGTCGCGCTTACAAAGTCCGCGACGTTATCTCTGAGGAGCTGCAATATGCAATCCTGGAGAACTTCGGTGTAGAACACAAGGTGCTCAAAACCGGAGCTCTTCAGTCCTTCGGTAACCGCATTTGCTATATTTCCCACACCCGATTGGAGCGGCAGGAGGTTTTTGGGAAGTTTGCCTGAAGCCACTTCCTTTTGAAAAAAGGATATCAGGTTCTCAGCTATCTTTCTGTGCTCTTCTGCTGGTGGTGCAAGCGCTCTTGAGCTATCCTTTGCCTCAGTTTCCACAACAAAAACCTCTTTATTCGCGGTAGAGACAAAGGGCTTTCCTATCCTGTCTCTGGGATCTTTCAATGGGATGGGATCTCTCGGCGCGGCCGGCAATAGAAATATATCATGTATCCCCTCAAGGCTCTCAGGCTGCTCAGAGTTCAGCTCTATGATAACCGTTTCGGCCTGTGAAACGAATGCAGGAACAGCTCCAACAGATGTTGTGGGGACAAAGCCCCCATCTTTTAAAGCGCAGGCTTCAACAATAGCGACATCGACCTTTGGATAGAAGCCGCTTTGCAGCTCCTCTGTGAACTTCCCTATCCTTGTGTCTATAAATCTGACCCTGCCATCATTTATTGCCTCTCTAAGCACTTTGTTTGTCATGTAGGGCATGCGGAGATCCATCATGTCCACCAGGGCTGTGTCTATCTCCTCACCCACAGACGCTCCTGTGTAAACGTTCACTCTGAGATCCTTCCTCTCAGCAAGCTTGAGAGGCACCACTTTAGGGTAACCAACCGGGGTAAAACCACTGAAGCCTATGGTGTTACCGTTTTTTACGATCCTACAGGCCCCCTCACCACTTATTCTCTTATACTCCATAAGCAGCATATGAGAGTCAGGATAAAAAGTTGATGGTTTGCGCGTATCTCGCTGTTATGCACTCACATCTCTTCCTGCACGCTTTTTTATTTCTCTTTCGCACAGCGCCTCCATATATGTGCATTATTCCCTGAAGGAATATCTTATAAGCTTCACACTCTCCTCGTTTCGTTTAACAACTTCATCAGGCAGAGGAACGTAGTGCAGAGCTTCAGCATAGCTCTGTCCTTCATGTATGACCCACCATATAAAATCTACGAGAGCTTTTCCACTATCCCCATTCCTCTGATCTCTGTATACGAGCATATAGCTGAAGGAAGATACAGGATACGATAGATTTCCGGAAGCATTCACCATGGAAACGTTGCTCCAGTCCTCATCACCCATGGGTAGCTTTACCGCAGAGGCTGCGCCTTTTATGGTTGTGGCGTTTGCTTCAACGAAGTTACCAGCGCTGTTTTCTATCAGCGCATGGTTCAAACCAGTTTCAATTGCCCATGTGAGTTCCAGATAACCTATAGAATATGGGAGGCTTGAGATAACCTCTGACACTCCATCATTCCCCTTTGCTGGTATGCCCCCAAACCAGTTTATGAGTTTTCCCCTTCCGTATTTCTCACTCCATTCCTCACTCACCTCAGAGAGATAAGATGTGAATACGAAGGTTGTTCCGCTACTGTCAAGCCTGTGAACAACCATTATCTCCTCATCTGGAAAAGCTACATCTGGGTTAAGTCTCTTTATGCTCTCATCATTCCATCTCCTTATCTGCCCGCTGAATATGCGAGCTATTGTCTCTCCATCCAGCTTGAGCTTCTCCTTTGCTTCAGGCATATTATAGGCAATCACCACACCTCCAAGGGTCACAGGTATGTGAAGTATGCCTTGAGCTTTTGCTCTCTCTCCGGGCGTAAGTGGAGCATCACTCATACCGAAGTCCACGAGCTTCTTTGTTATCTGCTCTACACCCCCACCGCTCCCTATTGGTGTGTATTCTATCTCAACTCCGTTTTTATACTCCTCAGCCCACTTTGAGATGAGTGGAGCTGGGAAGGTGGCGCCTGAACCATGGAGCACGATAGCACCCTCCAAAGACGCAGTAAAGAATATCAATGCCAGAGCCAGAAATAGAGCTCTCATCCTTCATCCACCCCCTTTGCTATGGTCTTAGCAACAGGACCTATGTACTCCTCATACTTTTTTATCAGTCTCATCCTCATCTCCTTCTTTCTGCTGCTATCAACTATGTCCTTAACCACAAGAAGAAATACCGCAATGCCAACTGAATTGCCCACTAGCTCTGGAATGAGTATTGTATCCCCAAGCATGAGCAGGATGTCAGCAGGATTGTAGTAAGAAAAGAATGAAGCTATTGTGCTATCTAAAACCACTATTGTAAAAGCTCTCCAGCCGGCGGTTGCAAGCGCACTGAGCACTATTTTTCTACCGTTGAGGTTGTGTGACCTTATACCGTAGCTGTGAAGCACAGAGCCAATCACTCCGGCGCCGAAGAGACCTATGGCAGATGGTACTGCAAGCCATGAGTTCATACCTCCACTCAAACCGCCCCACCACAGACCGCTCAGTCTGTACGCTCCTGCTGCAAAACCTGAGGCAATGCCTGTTAAAGGCCCTCCGATTATGCCGAGAAAGATTATTATGCCATGCCCCATTCCGCTGAGAGTGCCAAGCATAGGCAAGGAAAGCTCATCTGTCACTATCCCGATCACACCCCCCGCTAAAGCCATTAAAATCTGCGTTTTCCTGCTTCTACTTTCAGAGACAAGCGCTCCAGAGAATCTAAAAAGCTTCGTTGAAAAGAAGATTATAGTGTCTCCAACACACACCATTATAAGTATGCTGTATACAGCGCTCATAACTCCTGTCAAGTTGTAGGCCATGATAGTTGATTGGAATAGTGCTCTATCACATTTTCTATATATTGTATATATTACGGGTGTTTTATATCATATATCTCAATGCATCGATGTGCTCTTTTCAATGCTCCTTGTGGCTATGAAGGGCACTCCTTTAAAAACAAAGATCTCCTGTCCCTCCTTCACCGGCGCATCCACAAGAATTTTAGCAGCCTCCTGCATCGCTTCCTGCATATCCTCCTTTCTTATCTCTGCTGCGCTTCTAACAGAGAGCATACGAAGCTCTCCATCCTTCACATAAACCGTTGTTGTGAGTATCCGCATAGGTTCCTTCTCTTCCTGCTCAACGAACTCCAGGCCTCTTTTGCACTGGTACCCCTTTATCCTGCCACCCTCAAGCAGAGAGATCTCACACCCAATAGGGCACAGGGTGCACACATAGGTCTTCAGAGGTCTTTCTTCCGTTTCGCTCTTTTCCTCTTCTATCTCAAACACTATCTCATCCAGCCCTTCCATTCTATTCCCTGCAAGATTCACAACAATGCTCTCCGCAGGCCTGATGAACCGCTTGAAGAACTTTATCTCTGTGCCTCTCACTCTGAGATTTACATCCTTCCTTGGTTCCTGCGCCCGCATATAGAACCTGACGTTAGAAACACCATCAACATACTGAGGGACAACAGAGGCTATACCGTTGCCTCCAATCACTCTTCTGCGCTTGCCATCACTCTGAAGCCTGCCCAGCGCATATAACGCAGCGCTCTTTCCTGCGATAGAGGCTTCTCTGGCGACATTATCCACAAGATCATTCACATGCAGAGCATTACCGCAGGCAAATATGCGCTCGTTCGACGTCTGGAAATGCTGGTTAATCAATGGGCCGCCAGATACAGGATCTATCTCCACAAGTCCTCCAACTAGATCATTCTCCGGTATGAGACCCACAGATAAGAGAAGGGTATCGCATGCAACTATCTCCCTTCTCCCTGTAGGGCGCAAAGAGCTATCAACCTCACACATCTCAACCCCTTCAACCCTCTCCTTTCCAATTATCCTCGTTACGGTGTGGTTGAGCAGCAGAGGTATATTGAAATCATCCAGGCATTGAACAACGTTCCTCATCAATCCACCGGGGAAAGGCTTTATCTCGACGACGCATTTAACGTTGCACCCTTCTAAAGCGAGCCTTCTTGCCATTATGAGACCTACATCACCTGAGCCCAAAATAACGATCTCTTTGCCTGGTAGGTATCCCTCTATATTTATGAGCCTCTGGACCTGGCCAGCTGTATAAACGCCAGCAGGCCTTGAGCCGGGTATGCCCAGAGAATCCCTGCTTCTCTCCCTGCATCCCATTGCAAGCACAAGCGATTTATACTCTATCTCCTCAACTCCTTCTCCCGATGCGACAACAACGCTATCCTCTTTCACCTCCAGAACCATGGTGTTTAGCCTAATCTCTATGCCCTTTAAATCTTCCCTCAGCCTTTCAGCAAACTGGGTTCCTGTGAGGTTCTCTCTGAAGAAGTGAACGCCAAAACCATGGTGTATGCACTGGTTCAATATGCCCCCGAGCTGCCAGTCTCTCTCAACAATGGTTACTCTGGCGCCCTCATCTCTTGCGCTTATCGCAGCCTGCATGCCTGCAGGGCCACTTCCTATAACAAGCACATCCGTTTTCATTTTTCCTCCCTCAGGAGCTCTTTGTTGTAAGCCTTTATGACCTCGCTGCCTTTACTGTTCTTAAGGATCTCCTTTGCACTAATACCCGTTTCTCTGGAGATGATCTCAACAACAAAGGGAAGATCAAAACCCCCCTGACAGCGCCCCATGGAGCACCTTGTTCTGAACTTAACGCCATCTAACGTTCTGGCTCCTCTCTTTACAGCCTCAACGATCTCTGCCTCGCTCACATGCTCACACCTGCAGACTATGTGCCCGTACAATGGATTCTCTTTTATGGCTTTCTTCCTCTCTTCGTTGCTCATCTCCCTGAAAGCCCTCATCCTCTTACGGATCGGATTGAAGCTCTCTTTTTTCTTCATGCTCATATTATACTTCAACATCTCAGCCACATACTCAGCTATGGCTGGAGCTGCTGTGAGCCCGGGAGATTGCATACCGGCAACATTTATCAGTCTCCCTTTTTGCTCTATTATAAAATCCTTAGTTGAGCTTTGCGGCCTATTGCCAGCAAAATTCTTTATAACATATCTTCTTGCCTTTTCAATATCTGGCACCAGCTTTTTAACTCCATCAAATACCTCTCGCAGACCCTCCTGCGTTGTCTCTGTGTTCTCTTTTTCCTCTGCGCTCAGATCCCTGGAGTTTGGGCCTATGAGCATTATGTCCTCACATGTCTTCGCGACAAGGATTCCTTTTCCCTTCTCTGTCGGTGTTGGAAAGATGGTTGAATTTACTAAAGGTCTAAACTTTTTGTCAAAGAGGAAATACTCCCCTCTTCTGGGGGTTACAGAAAAACCACCATAACCGAATAGCTTTGAGATCTCATCAGCATACAAGCCCGCAGCATTGACAACATAGCTTGATTCTATCCTGCCTTTGTCAGTGATTAGAGTTACTTTTTCTTCCTTTTCTTCAGCCCCTATAACCTTTGTGTCTAAGAATACCTCAACGCCATTAGCGATAGCATTCTCAGCAAGCCCTATGGTTAGCTCATATGGTATTGTTATGGCAGCGCTTGGCGCAAAGAGAGCACAGCTGGCTTCCTCATTGATGTTTGGCTCTCTCTCTAAAAGCTCTTTTTTTTCAAGAACCCTGAGCATAGGAACACAGTTCTTTAACCCTCGCTCATAGAGCTCCTCTACCTTTTTCTCATCTTTGCTATCAAAAGCAACAACCATGCTTCCATTTCTTTCAAATGGGGCATCAACCTCCATGCAGAGCTTCTCAAATAGCGCATTACCCCTGGCGCAAAGATGTGATTTCAGCGTATGCGGCTCATCATCGTAGCCTGCATGAACTATTGCGCTGTTAGCCTTTGTGGCGCCCCAGCCAAAGTCAGGCTCTTTATCGACCAGCGCTATGCTTATGCCGTATTTTGAGAGCTCCCTGGCTATAGAGGTCCCAACAATTCCCGTACCCACCACCACAACATCGTAAACCATAAAAAAAATGGAAGCGACTCTATATATAATTTCTTACATCTTATATTATTGAAACCAGAATTATAAATATAAGCAACAATCCGAAAAACCAGCTGAAGCTCCTTGCTGTTGTGTTTGCGAGCTTCTCTCTCCTTTCCTTTGATATTTTCAATTTTTCTCCAAGAACCAGAAGAGAGTCTCTAAAGATAGCATAGCCATCTAGTATTGAAACTGGCAGAACGTTGAAGCTGCCCACAAGTAGGTTGAACCACGATATCCAGTAGATAACGTTTGTCACCATGGAAAAAACCTGCGGGTTAAAAGGCACAGAATAAAAGCTCAGCAGGGGCTCATTGAAAGGAATAAGGCCCTGGAGAGGAGCTACTAAAAACACTAAGAAGTTATCAATGGAAAAGGGATTTGCAAACACGCTTGATAAAAAAGCAAGATCGAAGGGTAGATAAGATACCCCTATGCCTGCTTTACCAGGATCCGCGCCGGTAATCTCACTGAGATCTGCGAGCTCCACATAAACGTCCTTCAGAGCACCATCTCTAAAGAGCGTGACCATTATTGTGTCCCCGGGAGCAAAATTTTCAAGAATGGATAGATCTTTTATCTCTATACCGTTTATTGCCGTTATTATATCACCAGACATTATTCCTGCTTCAGCAGCAGGCCCAATGCTATCGGCTACCACTACGCCTGCAGCCCTGGGAACCATGCTCCCAGCAAGAAGAGCTACTAACAAAAGAGCTATGATCCCTATAACCATGTTCATGCCAGCTCCAGCTTCCTCAATTCTTAGCCTCTTTGAGGGCTCAGAGGCCTCTATCTCTTTATCGTCCGGCTCAACGAACGCACCCAGGGGGATTATGAAGAAAAGAAGACCCATTGTCTTTACTGTTATACCCTGATGCCTTGAGACAATGCCATGGGATAGCTCATGGAAAACCAGTGTTATTATGAGAGCCAGTATGCCATAGCCTATCGGTATTATGGGGTTTATTCCTGGGAAAGCAAGAATCATTCTCGGATCCATGCCGCCTACAGCTTCCGGGACCTGCACAAATGTGTAAACGTCAACAAGCAGAAGGACGATCATGCCGAGCATTGCGATGTAGCAGAGAGCCAGAGCTACCGGGTGAAATACATCCCAGAAATTCCTGTGCTCCGATGCTCTATCAAGGAAGCTCAAGCCTCTTTTTGTGTGCCATAGAACAAAAGGGGCCATAAGGCTCAGATTGAGTTTCTCAAAGTGCTTCCTGCCAAGGATTATGAAAAGGAAATGAAACGCCAGAAGCGCAAGTATGGCTATGATCCATGGGCTCATTTAGTATGAAAGGTCATTTCTCTTCAAATACTTTTTTCGTCTCTTTTACCAGATTCGCCATCTCAATAGCATTTTCTGCAGCAATAAAGCCTTTGTTTCCCTGTTTTGTTCCTGAGCGCTCTATCGCATGCTCAAGGGTGTCTGCTGTTATCAACCCCAGGATCACAGGCACGCCATGTCTGAGGTTTATCTCTGCTACGCTCTTTGTCACGCTGGCACAGAGATATTCGAAATGTGGGGTAGCCCCCTTTATCAGCGCACCAAGCGCTATAACAGCATCATACTTCTTGCTTGAAGCCACTTTATCAGAGATCAAAGGAAGCTCGAATGCTCCGGGTACAAGAAAGGTGTCTGTGCTTTCTGTTCCATGTCTTTTCAGCGCATCCATCGCACCATCCATGAGATTCTTTGTTAGCAGATCGTTGAATCTGCTCGCAACTATCGCTATTTTTAAGTTCTGTCCATTCAGTGATCCTTCCATGTGCATAAAGCAAATGCCTCTGTGCATATTTCTCTTTTGCCATTCCCTTCTCTATTCCTTAAAGAGCTATTCTGTAAAGCCTAACCAAGATCGCTCAAGAGATCATCTATATCCTTGCCGCAAACCCTGGTAACACCGAGATCCTTCAAGCAAAGCAGATAAAAATCCCTATCGCACAGATTTCGGTGCGGTATTGTAAGCTCTTCATCCTCATAATGGATCTCCTTCTCTCCATCAAAGCAGAGAAGGATATCTATATCAATTATTCTGGGCCCCCAGCGAAATGTCCTTTTTCTCCCTAGCTTTTGCTCTATCCCTTTGATAGCGCGCAGCATATCTTCTGGCTCCAAATTACTCTCGATTTCTATCGCAGCATTCAGAAAATCTTCCTGCTCTTCATACCCCCAGGGCTTTGTTGTATGGAAACTAGAGGCCTTTTTTATTTCCCCCAGGCTTTTTAACGCATCTATGGCTCTTTTGATGTTATTTTCCTTGTCCCCATCATTTGTGCCGAGAGCGAGATAGTATCTCATCTTCTGCATCAAACCTTTTGCAGCAGGTGACCCATCTTCGCCTTTTTTGTTTTTAGATACGCAGCGTTGCAGCTATTGGGCTCTGTCTCTATGGGCACTATCTCTTCTATCTCTATCCCGTAGCTCTTTAGCCCGACGACCTTCTTCGGATTGTTTGTCATCAATCTTATGCGCCCTGCCCCAAGATCCGCCAATATCTGCGCCCCAATCCCATAGTCCCTGAGGTCCTCATCGAATCCTAAAGCTTTATTCGCCTCCACGGTATCAAGCCCCTCATCCTGCAACTGGTAGGCTTTTATCTTGTTCAATAGCCCTATGCCTCTACCCTCCTGTGTCTGTATGTAAAGAAGGATACCTCCCTCTTTACCTATGAGTTCCAGGGCCTTTTCAAGCTGCTCTCCGCAGTCGCATCTGAGAGAATGGAAAGTATCTCCGGTTAAGCAGGCTGAGTGAACCCTTACAAGCCCTGTCGGCTTATTGACCAGAGCGATATAGCTATCTTCATCCACATAGCTTTTATAAGCAATAGCCCTGAAATTCCCGAACCTTGTTGGAAGAGCACATTCAGCAACGCGCTCTATGAGCTTTTCTTTCTTCCTTCTATATGATATAACATCGGCAATTGTAACTATCTTAAGCTCATGCTCCCTCGCAAACTCAACAAGCTGTGGCATCCTCGCCATTGTTCCATCATCGTTCTTTATCTCACATATAACGCTCCCCTCTTTTAAACCTGAAATCTTTACGAGGTCTAAAGAGCCTTCAGTATGACCTGCCCTTTTCAAAACTCCACCACCCACAGCCCTCAGCGGTCTAACATGACCCGGCCTTGCGAAATCTTCAGGTTTTGAGCTCTCATCAACCAGAGCTTTAATTGTCATTGCCTGATCTCTTGAAGAAATTCCTGTTGTGGTGCCATGGAGATAATCGGTGGTTACTGTAAAGGCTGTGGTGTGCCTCGAAGTGTTCTCGTTGACCATCAGAGGAATATCGAGGGCATCCAGTCTTTTTCTTGGCAGAGGAACGCATATCCAGCCTCTCGCGTATTTCTCCATGAAGTTTATCTTATCCTCATCTATGAACTCTGCAGCCAATACAAGATCTCCCTCGTTCTCCCTCTCCGCATCGTCAACCAGTATGACAAATTTTCCCTTTTTCAGCTCCTCACATGCTTCTTCTACGCTTATTATCACATCGCTCCAATTATCCTTTTCCATTCTTCTTCCTCCTCTGCCTTTTCTTTTTTATTTTTAAGTGCTTCCAGCGCTTTAATCATGTAATCAAATTCCAGGTTAACTTTTTTTTGTCCATAATCAAGATTAGTTTTTGTTATTGTGTAGGGCAGAATGGCTGCCTTAAAGCTGTGCTCCCCAACCTCAGCTATCGTGAGGCTTATGCCATCTACGGCTATGCTACCCTTTTCGACGATGTATTTCGTGTCAGAAACCTCTATCTCTATCCATCCATCTTGCACATCTAAAACGTCAGCGACGCAATCAACATGCCCCAGGACTATGTGACCTCCCATTCTTGAGCCTAAAGAGAGGGAGCGCTCAAGATTTACGTATCTGCTAACAGAGAGATTGGTTCTGCGCAGCGTTTCTTCAGAGACCTCAAAGGTAAGAACGCCTCTACTTTTTTCAAGAAGAGTCAAACATGCACCATTAACCGCTATGCTAGCCCCGATACTATCCTCAAGACTACCCCTAACGCATATCCTGCTACCGCTTCTGCTCATGATCTCCCCAACCTCTTCAACTATTCCGGTGAACATTCTATCGCTATATCATTTCCGAGCTTAAAAACTCTTTTGAGATTCATCTTCTGCTTCAGCTTGAGTTTCAGCTGCCTGCCATCAGAAAACCCCGGGGAAACTATGAAGAGGCATTTGTCTATGATGCCGCTATCAAATGCGCTCTGAGCTATAGCTTGCCCTCCCTCAAGCATTATGCTTGTTATCCCCATACCTGCTAGCTTTTTGAGAGCTTCCCTGAGATCCTTTGCCTCCACAGCTTTAAGCCCCCTGGGGTTTTTCTGGCAAACCGCTATAAACTTTTCATCGTGAATGAGCTTGAACTCCTCCGGAAGTGTAGATGTATCCCTCACAAAAACTATCTTATATGGCTCCCTGCCCTCCGGCTCAACGAACCTTATATTCAACTGAGGATCATCCTCCCGCAGAGTGTTTGCTCCAACGGCCACAGCATCATAGCGCTTTCTCAGCTCATGGGCATATCTCAGAGCTTCTTGAGAGCTTATATACCTCTCTTTTGTTTTATAGCAACCATTGAGAGTTATCGCCATCTTTAGAAGAACAAAGGGGATGTGCTCTTCCATGTATTTGAAATAGACCTCATTTATCCTCCCGCACTCCATATAATTTTTCTCAACAACCTCCATGCCTGCATCTCTCAGCTTTTCTATTCCCTTACCATTAACTTCAGGGTTTGGATCCCTTACCCCCACAACAACCTTGCCTATTCTCTCTTTTATAATGGCATCTGTGCATGGTGGTGTTCTACCATAGTGGCAGCAGGGCTCCAGAGTAACATATAGAGTGCTTCCTTCAACCTTATTGTCCTTTTTCTTTGCGTCCTCTATAGCCTCTACCTCTGCATGGGGCATTCCTGCCCTCCTGTGGTATCCCTCGCCAATGATCTCTCCGCTCCTGACCAGGATAGCTCCAACCATTGGATTTGGTGATGTGTAGCCATTCTTTGCAAGATTTAAGGCTCTGCGCATAAAAGGATCCATATAGATCAATGCAGGTATGGATTAAAATTTTTTGTTTTGATTCTTTTAGCGCTATAAGGAAG
>JAXHST010000047.1:0-6312 GCA_034190325.1 Thermoplasmatota archaeon | reverse complement strand
ATCAGGTATCAATCCCTCGTCCTGTGCTATAACTAAAGGGGCTAACAGGAGTGCAGAGATCACAAAAAGCACAGTTATATTCTTCAGCATTATGGATATTCTGTTTTAAGATTATAAAAAACTTTCTCTACAAGCAATGGAGAATGTATGGGTGGCGCATAAGTGTCTTATGCACCAGAGCTGAGTTTTTTGACTGCAGAGGGGGGAGAGCCAGAGCGCTTGAGTGATGAATGGAGCGCTTAATCGGTAACCAAAAAGCTCTGAGATCATACTGGAAAAATAGCAAACTGTAAGTATCGAAACTTCAGAGATCAAAATAAATACGTAGAGAAATATTTAATGACATGTTCGAAGGTGATCACAGACCCATAGCAAGAGGAAAAAATTGGGCCATATCAACAAGAAAAACTCCTGCCTCTGAAGCTGGTGCCATAACATTTTTGAAGGGCGGAAACGCAATTGATGCAACGATAGCAGCCCTTGCAACCCTCGGTGTTGTTGAGCCTGCTATGTCTGGTATAGGTGGAGAGCTCTTTATGCTTGTCTATGATCCTGGAACGGAAAAGGTTTACTCAATAAATGGTGGGGGAACAGCCCCGGAAAAAGCAACGACAGAGCGCTATAAAGAGATGGGTTTCAAGAGCATGCCCATGGATGGAGCGCTCAGCAGCGTGGTGCCAGGAGCATTTGATGCCTGGTGCGTGGCTTTGGATGCCTTCGGGAGCATGAGCCTTTCGCAGGTCCTTAAGCCCGCGATAGAACTGGCTGAAAATGGTTTTCCTGTCTCAGAGGAATTTGTTTCGATAATAAAAACGAATGAAGAAAGGTTGATATCATTTGAAAGCTCAAGAAAGCTCTATTTCAAGCAGGATGGCTCCTGTTATAAGGTTGGTGAAACTTTCAAGAATTACAAACTTGCAGCGCTCTATAAAAAGCTTGCAGATGTAGAGGAAAAAGCTCTGAACAACGGCGCTGATAGGCACACAGCAATCAAAGCATCAAGAGATGAATTTTATAAGGGGGAAATAGCAGAGGAAATGGTGAGCTTTCTGCAGAAGAGCAATGGACTCTTCACTGAGGAAGATTTCGCGAGTTACTATGCACTTTTAGAAGAGCCCGTGCACACCAGTTATAAGGGATATGAGATATATAAGCCTCCATCCGCCAACCAGGGACCTGCAGAGCTGGAGATGCTGGATATAATTGAAAACTTTGAGCTGGATGAGGCTTATTCCCCTAGAACAATACACATGGAAGCCGAGGCAGTAAATCTGGCAATGGCTGATAGAGAGAAGTTTCTGGGGGATCTCAATTATATAAAAAGCCCTTTGAATGGGCTTCTCTCAAAAGAGTACGCAAAGGATAGAGCTAGGACAATAGATGAGAGCACAAGATCTAAAGAATACTGTGCGGGAGATCCGTGGAAATATGAAAAAGAGCCTTACACCTATAAGCCTGCAAACTATTTTCTGTCTGAAAGCAGTGCTATAAGATCTGATACCACAAAAACAACAAACTTTGAGACAAAGGGGGCAAAAACCGGAAACAGTTATGATCTCTCCAGAGATATGGGCTTAACCAGTTATGCCTGCGCTTCAGACAAAGGTGGCCTAACAGTTTCTGCTACACCGAGCAATTTCCATCATTTCGGCTCAGCACTGGTTATTGAGCCATTTGGCTTTCCTATAAATGATAGAGCAAGCTATTTCTGGTTAGATGAAAAACATGCGAATTCTTTGGCACCCCACAAAAGACCGAGAAACACGATAGCGCCATCCATGGCTCTCAGGGATGGAAAGCCTTATCTCGCCTATGGCACCCCCGGTGGTGACCAGCAGTGCCAGGCATTGTTCCAGGTTCTTACAAATATTGTAGATTTTGGAATGAATGTACAGGAAGCTATAGATGCACCTATCTGGAGCAGCAAAAGCTTCCCTCTATCCTGCGCAGACCATAAGGTAGAGGAAGGAGTCATAAGCATAGATGCAAGGGTGAACGGGGTAGCTAAAGATTTGGAAAAAAGGGGCTGGAAGGTAGATATATCCCAACCGTATAGCAACAACAGGGGCTGCATCATAAGAGTGCTTGATGAGGGTTTTGAAGCCGCAGCAATGTCAACAACCGAGGGTTTAGCGCTGTCGTGGTGATCGGTCTATTGCAGCGCAGGTATCAGGAGGCTTTCGTTATATCTGACATCTCTTGAGAACCCGGATAGTCAGCCATATTTTCCTAAGTTTTGCTATTTTTAGGCATCTGCCGGTATGGATGAAAGAGCGTATGCACTGATTGGATGAAGCTCCCCTGAAATTCGTAGGGCTTTCTTGGCTTAAAGTTTACGCTATATCAAGCACAGCAAGAAAGAGAAAAGATATTAAGGGCAAAAGAGGTAAAGGGATATAAAAACGGAAGAAAGCAGTGCTGGATAAGGATCTTTCTTCTACGACAAAACGGGGATAGAAATGGAATTAAAAGAACCACGCAGAGATAGCAATGCTATGAAGGATCTGGATAAGAAAGGATACCATATCTCTAACAGAGATCTGGATACGATGCGCCGGCTCTACAATGCAGACATAGACCACTACGTTATGAATAGGGTTAAGGGTCGTAGGGGGCATCGCAAATTCTACATAGCACTCAAAGGTTATGAAAAGCTTGCAGAGGTTGAGATCTATGAAGAATATTGAGAAGCCTGATGTGACAGCATAATAGCTCACCGGGATATCCTCCTGGAATCCTGAGAGGACAATGCCCCTCGCCCTTGCATTTGCTGTGGTTATGGGACCAAATGTGTGTCAATGGGTTATGATCTCAGGTTACTCTCGCTACTGTAAGCCAGGGGTAAGGATGCTGTGCTTATGCCTATCGGCGTGGTTATAGTCGGGATAGCGCTTATGTCTCTGGGGGCGCTTATGAAGGGTAGAGACGTTCTCAAGGCTGCTTAGCTTTATGTACAAAGCACATGGTTTAACAGGTGCTTAAATTTCGATTATGGATCAGATCGATTTTTTGGGCATGTGCTTGGCGCTGTCACCACACCATAGAGATCATCACCATCGTATCTTATGGAATCCTGTAGAGCTCCCACCTCACCCTCTTTTCTTCCACTAGATCTCTAACCGCTCTCTCTCTTTCAGTAAGGGAAGAATTGCCCTTCTTCACCTCAACAAAGACTATCTCTCTTGCTTTTCCGTTCGATAGGCCGTCAAAGACAATGAGATCTATGGGAGAGCCGAGGAATCTTGCATCACTTGGTGAATACGAAAAATCTGGCAGAAAAGGAGCTAGCTGCTCGCTGACTCTGCCCTCAATGACAGATCTGCTCTGCTTTATTGCCTCTTTTCTTATCTCACTTTCCCATTTCTTTTTCTCTCTCTCAAATAAAGCTTTAGCTGCTGCTCTCCCTGCCAGATAGCCAAGAATGGCAAAGAGAACTGCCACGGCAAAAAAGAGCACATACGGTTCCATCTTTATTCATCTCCTCTCTAGAAAGAAGCGAAGGTTTTTTTCAAGATCCAGGCGAACGCCTATTCTCTTTGTGCTTTTTATCCCCTCGGTTCTGTAGCCCTTTTCGATCCTTAAAGGACCCGGTTCATAGACCTTTATTCCATTGAGCTCTTTTGTTATGTTTAACGCTTTTGTTAACTTTCCCGGCCCATCTGCTATGTCTTTTTCTTTTCCCCTGTTCTTAACCATCTCTTCAACGCCTTCTAACGGCTCTATAGCTCTTATCAGCACAGCAGAGGGTTCATTCTCTTTACCCGTTATCACATTGAAAAGCCAGTTACCATGAACCATGTAGATATAGGCTGTGCCCCCCTCTTCCCACATATACCTGTTTATGCTTTTGATCCTTCCACCGAAGGCCCTTGAGGCTGGATCTTCCGCACCGAAGTAAGCCTCTGTCTCAACTATTCTCCCCTTCATTGTTTTATCTCCAAGATCTCTGACTAAAATAGCACCGAGAATGTCCTTTGCAACTTCCTCAGCACTTCTAAGGTAGAATTCTTTCGGGATAAGCATAGGCTCAATTGCTTTTAAAATTTAAATATGGACCGGTCGGGATTCTCACGCCTTTCCGCACAGCGTTCACAGGCTGATCTTCCCGAAGGGAAGATCCTAGATTTGGCGAAGCCAAATCAGCTTGTGGAGAAAGGGCTGTTTTGAACCCGAGGCCTCTTACTTGCGAAGCAAGCGATCTACCAGGCTGATCTACCGGCCCTGCAAAAAAGTGTTTTATTCATTTATTATCTTTGTCTTTACTTGGAGTATCAGACACTCCAGAAATAATCTACTGGCTATATTTTTGATCCCAATAAAGCTCCAGAATTTATGGGAGGAGCTTCTATTAGATTATTGCATTATCTAAAAAGTCTCTGAAGATCAAAGAAAACAGATTTAAATCAGATGGGGCAATATCACTATGAGGGCCTATGAAACACGTAGATCTGAACAGTGATGTGGGTGAGAGTTTTGGTGTATATAAGATAGGTGCGGATGAGGAAGTTTTAAAGCACGTGACATCAGCGAACATAGCGTGCGGTTTTCATGCAGGTGATCCTTTGGTTATGGAGAGAACCATAGAGCTGGCTGTAAAAAACAGCGTTGCTGTTGGTGCCCATCCGGGCTACCCAGATCTTATGGGATTTGGAAGAAGGGAGATGAAGGCAAGCAACGAAGAGGTGAGGGCTTATGTGAAGTATCAGCTGGGGGCGCTCAGCGCTTTTGCCACGGCTAAAGGAGTTAAAGTGCAGCATGTGAAAGCACATGGAGCAATGTACAATATGGCTGCTGTTGATTATAACACAGCAAGAACCATAGCTGAAGCAATATATGAGGTTGATAGAGAGTTAATACTTTTAGCACTGGCTGGAAGCGAAATGGTGAAGGCTGCAAAGGATACTGGGCTAAAGGTAGCAGAAGAAGTCTTTGCTGATAGAGCTTACAATGAGGATGGGACCCTCGTTCAGAGAGGTAAGCAGGGAGCGATGATTGAGGATGAGAACTTAGCCATAGGGCGCGTTATAGTCATGGTAAAAGAGGGAAAGGTAAAAGCAATAACAGGAAAAGAGATCAGGATAAGGGCTGATTCCATATGCGTTCATGGTGATAGCCCTAAGGCTATCGCCTTTGTTAAGAGAATAAGAGAAGGATTGAGAGGTGCGGGGATAAAAGTTACACCAATGAAAGAATTTATAAAGTGAAACCATGATCAAAAAATCGGTTCTGCGCTTTATCATATATAGTGCAGTTGGTATCTTTGCCTTTTTTATTCCCCCCCTCAATAGATGGTAAAAGCTCCATACTCCCGGATCATATTGTGACTTACATAAGAAGCTTGCCGATCTTTCCAGAGATCTTCGGTATTGCTGTTGTGGTCATTGGTGGTATCTATCCATGGATATCCGGCTCATGGAAAAAGAGCAGAACGGAGATCATCTTTTCAGCCCTGAAGGTGCTGGGTATAATTCTTGGCTTTTTGATTCTTCTGGAAATAGGCCCATCCATCCTGCTCAGAGAAGATATAGGCCCCTTCCTTTTTGAGGATCTTGTGATACCAGTGGGCTTGATAGTCCCTATAGGCTCTGTATTTCTCTCTTTTATCGTGGACTATGGCTTCCTCGAATTTGTAGGGACCCTGATGAGACCTGTGATGCGAAGCTTGTGGAGAACCCCGGGGAGATCAGCTGTAGATGCAATTGCCTCTTTCGTTGGAAGCTATTCCATCGCTTTGTTGATAACAGACAGGGTATTCAGGGATGGAAACTACACGGTGAAAGAAGCAGCGATAATAGCAACAGGCTTCTCAACCGTCTCGGCAACATTCATGATAATAGTCGCTCAAACCTTGAGGATAATGGATAGATGGCTTTTGTTTTTCTTTGTATCTGTTGTGGTGACTTTTGTCACAACTGCGATAACCGCAAGGTTACCTCCTCTCTCAAGGATGCCTGACACCTGTGCGATGGAGGGAAAACCTGAAGCTGAAAAGGGTGCCTTGAGAGAGGCGTTTAGAAGAGCTATTGAAGCATCTGAGAGAGCACCAGAGCTGGTGGATGGAATTGTTGTCAATCTAAAAGACGGTTTTAAGATGGCGATGTCAATATTGCCGACAATATTGTCGATAGGGCTTATAGGTCTCCTGCTTGCGAATTTTACTCCGGTATTTGATGTGATAGCTTGGATCTATTATCCATTTACTCTACTTGTAAGGATACCGGAGCCGTTTCTTGCAGCAAAAGCAATAGCGACGGAAATAGCAGAGATGTTTCTTCCTTCGCTGATAGTTGTTGATGCACCTCTGCTCACAAG
>JAXHST010000046.1:0-8535 GCA_034190325.1 Thermoplasmatota archaeon | reverse complement strand
ACTGAGAGCACCAGGGTAACGAAGGACGGAATAGAGGAGCTGGGCATGGGTAGTGCTGGCTTAGAGCAGATCGCAGAGGGAGATAGCGTCTCTGTGATCTATGACTCAGAAAGCATGGAGGCTCTAAGCATAGATGTGCTCCCCGCTGAAGAAGAGGCGCCTGCAGAACCAATCGCGCCCTGAAGGAAAACTCTTTTTTCCTTCTTTCTTTATTTTTTGCTCCTTTTACCTCTATTCTTTTACTGTATAATCTCTGTTTTTTTATGAAATAGAGATCTTTGGGGATCTTAGAGATATTATGAGAGAACCGGTTTTACCAGATCACCGGAGTAATTGTCGTTGGTATATCAATGGCGTCCCTAACAAAGATCTGGCATAAAATTCAAAAGTGTGTATAGCCTATATCCTTCAACACTTTTATAGCGCCTTCTTTTTTCATATTTATACCCGCATCTTTTACTATACCTATCTTTTTTATATTGAGCTTTTTGCTCGCTTCTTCAAAATTCTCATCACTCATGGTTAAAAGAAGCTCAAATTCACCGCCAGTATACAGGACAAAACGCTCCAGCTCCTCATCATCGCGTGTATAACTTTTTGCCTCCTTTGCTATAGGAAGCAGATCAAAATCTATCTCCATACCAACCCCACTCGCTTTTGCGAGCTGGTGAAGTGATGAGGCTAACCCATCGCTTGTGTCCATCGAAGAGGTGCAGAGATGGTTTTCCGCAAGGTATATGCCTTCTCTAACTCTTGGCTTTGGCATCAAGAGAGCTTCTATTGCTCTTTTGCATCTTTTTTTCTTCCTTCCAAGAAGAATGTCCAAACCAAAAGCAGGGAGGCCAAGCTCTCCGGTCAGAGCTATAACGTCCCCCACTCTGGCACCCTTTCGTGGTATAAAATCCTCTCTTCTTACTCTACCTATGGCGGTACCGGAGATCATGAGCTCTTTACCCCTGCTGGTATCCCCCCCTGCGATATAACACCCATATTCACTGCAGCAATCTCTCATCCCTCTGTACAAAGCTTCTATATGCTCTACGGGGGTCTCAGGTAACATTGCAATAGAGGAAAAAAAAGCGAGAGGTCTTGCTCCCTTAGATGCGAGATCACTTATGTTTATTGCCACAGCATACCACCCTATTTCCTGGGGTTTCATACCTGGAGGAACATCAGTGCTCTCAGCTACCATGTCTGTTGTCACCGCTACGCCCTCTTTTCCAACATCTAAAAATGCGCAGTCATCCCCCATACCATACGGAAGCTCTGGACCATCTATAAGCGCGATTATTTTGTCTATAATGCCGAACTCACCTATATCTCTAACCCTCAATCTCATCACTCCCTGCTATGTCTTTCAAACGCTGAGGACCATTTATGTGATCTATGATGTTAGCCACTCCTTCAGGAACGTAAGACCTCCACTCTTTCCCCTCCGCCATAAACTCCCTTATCTTTCTTCCGGTGAGCGTATTTCTCCTGAAGATCGGAGGATGAACAATCTCTATTCCGGGCCCATATTCCTTAAAGAGCTTATTTACTAAAGGATTGTTTGTATAGACCCTATCAAAGGGAGGCGATAAAGAGAGAACGTGGGCAATCCATAACGAATTTCTGTTCAGGTCCTCCACTGGTATTATAAAGAGCTCTTTTATGCCCTCATTTTTTAGAGCCTCGTAGATCATCTCATATCTTTCTCCGGCTGTAAAAGGGTCCTCCAGCGTATGGCTTTCCTGAGCACTGCCTATAGCTATTATTATCCTGCTTTCCTTCTTTGCGATCCACCTTACTACCCGGAGATGCCCGTTGTGGAAGGGCTGAAAACGTCCTATCATTAATCCAGCCATAGATGAAATCCTTTTAGCTATATATCCAATTTGCTCTCTATGGTTATCAAGGCAAAAGAGATATTTTAGAAACTACATTAAGCGCAGTGAAATTGATAATAGCAGAGAAGAATTCAGTTGCAAGGAGGATAGCACAGATACTTTCAGATAAAAAGGCGAAGAGCTCGAGTGAGAACGGAGTCAGGGTTTACAGATGGAATGATTGCGCATGCATGGGGCTAAGAGGGCACATCGTGCAACTGGACTTTCCAGAGGAATACAACAACTGGAAGAGCATAGATCCTGAGAAGCTCATAAGAATAGAGCCAAGATATAGAATAACCGGGAGGCGGGTGGTAGAGGCTCTTAAAAAGCTCGGGAGAGATGCTGAAGAGGTCGTAGTCGCAACAGATTTTGATAGAGAGGGAGAGCTTATAGGAAAGGAGGCCATAGATCTTATAGGAGTGGAGGGAAAAAGGGTTAAAAGAGCAAGATTCAGCTCACTGGTTGAGGATGAGATAAAAGAGGCTTTTGAAAACCTGACAGAGGTGGATAATAACCTCGCGGATGCTGCCAGAGCGAGACAGTGGATAGATCTCATATGGGGAGCGGTTCTCACAAGGTTGATATCCATAGCTTCAAAAAGCCTGGGTCAGAATTTTCTCTCTGTTGGTAGGGTACAGACACCAACGCTAGCAAAGATTGTTGAGCAGGATAAGAAGATAGCAGAGTTTGTGCCGAAAAAATACTGGAGAATAGTCTGCACCCTAAAAAAGGGCGACGATAGGTTTAAAGCTTTTCATGAGACAATATGGGATAAAAATGAGGCTGAGGATATTTTCAATAAGGTAAGGAACAAAAAAGAGGCTGATGTGGAGCAATTCTCGCGCTCTGTTAAGAAGAAAAGGAGACCAACACCTTTTGATACTACTGGATTCTTGAGATGCACAAACTTCATTCATGTAACACCCGCCAGAGCTATGAGCATAGCAGAAGACCTCTATGCACACGGTTACATATCTTACCCCAGGACAGACAACACGGTTTATCCTAAGGGTTTGAATCTAAAAAGCATAGTTAAAAAACTATCTAAGGAGTTCCCCGAGGTCTCAAAATTCCTTCTAAAAGAGGGTATAAGACCAAGCAGGGGAAGGGTTGAGAGTAAGGACCACCCACCCATATACCCAACAGGTCTATTGCCAGAAAAGAAGAATTCTGTTTATGAGCTTATAGCGAGAAGATTTCTTGCGACGCTGCACAGAGATGCTGAGGTTGAGAGAAAAGAAGCTACGCTTGACATAGGGGGAGAGAACTTTTTCGCTGATGGGCAAACGCTCATTTATGATGGCTATCTCTCCGTATGGAGTTATGAGAAGTTTGAAGAGAGAAAGATCCCAGACCTGGAGAACGGTGAGAAAATAAGCATAGAGAACATAGAAGTTATAGAGGAAGAGACGAAGCCTCCCGCAAGGATGTATCTTGGCTCCCTGATATCCCTTATGGAGAAACTTGGTTTAGGAACAAAATCGACACGTGCAGAGATCGTGCAGAAGCTCTATGATAGAGAGTATGTTAAGGGAAACCCTCCTGCAAGCACAGAAATAGCGGCAGCGCTGATAGACGCTCTGAGCAGGTATGCCCACAGGATAACAAAGGAGGAGATGACAAAAAAGCTTGAAGAGGAGATGGAGCTCATAGCTGATGGAAGAAAGAGCTTTGAAGAGGTGGTTGAGGATTCTAGAGAAATGCTGAGGGAGATCACAGAGGTTATAGAAGCACACAGGGAGGAGATGGGCAAAGAGATATTAAAAGCAGTTCAGAGCAATAACTTCGCCGGCATATGCCCTAAATGTGGGGGTAAGCTGAGGGTGATGATCTCAAGAAAAAAGAAGAGGTTCATCGCATGCAGCAACTATCCGGAATGCAGGAATACCTATCCACTTCCGCAAAAGGGGAACGTAAGATTTGGGGGCGCATGCGAGAAGTGCGGTGCTCCAATGATCTCATTTTATGCAGGAAAGAGAAAGATAAAAGGATGCGCTAATCCGGAGTGCGAAATAACTGTGTTTAAGTTTGGTAAAAAAGCGAGAGAAAGTATAGAGGTAAAGGAGAAAAGTAACACACAGTGAAGAGCGTAATTACGATCTGATGATTCTCAGTCAGTTTTCAAGCTTAAGCGCTGAATTTGCTCCATCTCTATTCTATGATCTTTCCTGTCTAGATTTCATTTCTGAATTCATCTCCGAGCTTAAATTTATTCAATTCTATACCTATCTTTTTAATCCCTTTTTTGCTATTTCTTCTATCATTTCTACAAGAGCTCTACCTGAACCAACTTTTTGATAAGAGGGATGGATGGCTATTCCGGGTACCCTTCATGTGAAACTTTCGTATACCTTCTTATCTCACACCCCCCAACTATCTTTGACCCATCCAGCGCTATTAAAATTATTTTTCTTTTTTTATTTTTGCCCTCATCCAATCTCTCAAGGAACAGATTCCAATCGTTTTCTATCCTCTTCAAATCTGGAGAAAATATAGAGCCGTAACTCCGCTTCAGGCGTTTAGGCGTAAAAACAACCAATAATTTTATAAACACATCATTTCTATAGGGATCATGGAAGAATGGGTAACCACTGAGGCGGTGGGGCGAATGTATAATGTATAAAAGAGCGAAGAGGTGGGTGATGGAATGATGAGCGTATCTACTGCCATAGAAATAATCGGGAACGAAATAACTCTACTCATAGTGGGCATAGTTGTATATTATCAATTTTTTCCTCGCTTACGGAAGGATCTCGGCGAAGAGTATAAGAAAGAGATAAAGCATCTCTTCTTTCATTGTCTCCTGTGTCTTGTCTTTCTGGGGATTTTTGTTGTAGCCATAGTGCTATATAGCGAAGGGGCGTTAGTGCATATCTATCCTGCAATAATCCTCCTTCTTTTTCTGCTGGCAGAGCCGTTTATAGCTCTCTTTTCATTTGCAAAAGATGTTGAAAAAAAGGCTATCTCTTCAGAAACGAATGGAAATAGTGTCGAAGAGGTAAAGGTTGAACTGTCGCATAAAGCTTTTTTCCTCCTTCCATTCATTCCTTTCCTGATCTCAATAGCTCTCTCTATCCATTTCTCTACCACAATCACCGAGCCTCTGCTTTTATGGATCTATCCTGCGGCGCAAGCCTATATTCTTTTTTTCTGTCTCTGGGAGATGCATATTCTAAGTAAGCGCCCTATTCTTCAGCATGGTTTTTTCTTTAAGAATTACAAAACCGCCATTCTGGAACTTACCGCTCTTATGCTTTTGCTCACCATATTCCATATGATTGTGTTAATGGCAGGGGGATGATAATGCACAGATCACTTATAAAAACAATTGCGTGCTGTTTATCTCTGCCTTTTTTAAACAACCGCTCTAATTGTAGGACACATTTTTGTAAACCTTATGAACCCCCTCTTCGCGTATTTCGGGAAAAACTTTTCTTACAATATTCTTGAAGCTTTTTTCAGCAACCGCTTGAGATCAATATCAGAGAGATATCCAAGAGATAGCTGCAACTTCCACAGCTCTTTATGCTCTTTAAAGCTCTCTATAATAGCACTTTCTTTCAGGGTGAAACATACTCTATGGCAGCGCCTCTTATAACTGCAGAAACTATCTTTCTTTCTCCAGATTCTGTGATCTCTTCAGCATCCTTCAGCACCAGATTCATGTGAGGCTTGTCAAAACCAAATAAGGTCCCTCTGTACTCTCTCCTGCCAACAAGGCTCACTATAACCCTCTTGTTAATGCTTTGTTCCAGAACATCAAAAGGAATCTCAGGCATAACACCCATTTACTTGCTCGTTATTAAAACTTGCTGACAAAAATATTTATAGCCCCGCTCTATTTTCAATTATGGTCTCCATACGCTGGCTTGGGCACTCATGCTTCAGGATAAAAAATGAAGAGGGCACAGATCTCATAATAGATCCGCATGATGGGCATTCTCTTGGTCTGAAGCCTCCAGATGAGAAGGGTGATATCATACTGATAACCCATGACCATTTTGATCATAACCAGTACAAAGTTGTGCAAAAAGATAGCCCAAAGATAATAAGAGAAGCAGGTGAATATAACATAGGAGGGTATAATATAAAAGGTTTTAATGCATTCCATGACGAATGTGGCGGAAAAAAGAGGGGGAGTATTGTTATATTTTCAATAATCACTGAGGGAATAAAAATGAGCCATGTTGGGGACCTAGGACATCAACCAGATAATACGTTATGCACAGCGCTCGATAATACGGACATACTCTTTCTTCCTGTTGGCGGCCATTATACTATAGATGCACATGGTGCATGGAAGGTTGTTGACACCATAAAACCGAAAGTCGTTGTGCCAATGCATTACGGCTTTGGAGGGCTCTCATTACGTTTAGATCCTGTAGAAAAATTCATTGACGAAAAAGAGAGAAATGCAGTAGGAAATGAGATAAATATCTTAAAGGAAGATATCCCTGAAAAAATGGAGGTATGGATTTTCTCGCTATGATCGAAGCTTTGTATGACGAATGGGCAAATTTTCTCAGGCAGTACTACAAAACTCAGATGGACGAGATCCTTCTAACTTACCCCCTCAAAAAGAGCCTTTACGTCGATTACTGGGATGTTGATAGATACAGTGAAAGCCTCGCAGAAGCTTTACTGTTTTCCCCGAAAGAGAGCTTTGCAGAGGCACAGAAAGCTCTGGACACTTTTGTAGAAGGGAAGGATGTAGCTATAAGAATAAAGAACCTGACAAAAACATATAGGCTGAAGATCAGCGCGCTGAGAAGTGAAAACCTGAACAAATTTATAGCGATAGAAGGGTTAGTAAAAAAGGTAACAGAGGTCAGACCCATACTGAAGATAGGAGTATTCAAGTGTTCCAACTGCGGTGAGGAAACATACGTAGAGCAGGACACGAAACGCCTTCAGGAGCCAGCGGTATGTCAGAGTTGCGGGAAAAGGGCAAAATTTTCATTGCTGGTTGAAAAATCGCTATTTTCGGATACACAGAAGGTAGAGATACAGGAGATGGGAGAAGGCATAAGTTCTGAGCCTGCAAGGATTGGTGCTTATGCTGAAGGGGATATAGCAGGGATGCTCAACCCAGGGGATCATGTAATGGTTAATGGAATACTCAGAGGCTCTGTGCGTCTTGATGAAAAGAGAGCAAAAACAACGGTTTTTGATAAATATATAGAGGCAAACAGCTTTGAGCTTCAGGAAGAAAAACTGGAGGAAATAGAAATAACAGATGAAGATGAGAGGAGGATCATAGAAGTATCAAGAAGGGAAAACCTTATAGAGGATATAATAGCGTCTATAAACCCTGCCATATACGGGCTCGAAATGGAAAAAAAAGCTCTGGCTCTGCAGCTCTTTGGCGGGTTGCAAAAGGAGATGGATGATGGCACCAGAATAAGGGGGGACATTCATGTCCTTTTCGTCGGGGATCCCGGGACGGCAAAATCACAGCTTTTGCGGTATGTTGCGCAGATAGCACCTAGAGGGGTATACACGAGCGGGAAAGGCTCTTCGGCAGCAGGACTTACAGCCACTGTTGTGAAGGACTCATTTGGTGAAGGGCGCTGGACTCTGGAGGCCGGGGTTCTGGTTATTGCAGACAGGGGCATTGCATGCATAGATGAGATAGACAAAATGATGCCCCAGGATGCAAGCGCCATGCACCAGGCGATGGAGCAGCAGGAGGTTAGCATAGCAAAAGCAGGCATATCCGCTACCCTCCAGACGAGATGTTCCATACTCGGGGCGGCAAATCCACAATACGGTAGGTTTGACCCTTATAAATCGGCAGCTGAGCAGATAAATCTCTCTCCAGCACTTATATCACGTTTCGATCTTATCTTCCCTTTCACAGATAAGCCTGATAAGGATAAGGATAGAAACCTTGCGGAGCACGTAGCAAAGGTTCATTTCAGCGGGGAGCTTAAGGAGCTCAAAAAGAGAAGAAGAGACGTCATAGTTAGAGAATACATAGAAGGGAGCGAGAATGTTGCAAAACCAGTTATTGAACCGTTGCTGTTAAAGAAATATATAGCATACGCTAAGATGCGGATAATGCCTTTACTTACACCTGCCGCGATGGACAGGCTGGTTGGTTATTACACAAATCTCAGAAGGCTGGGTGAGGAAGGGGCCATACCGATAACGGCAAGACAATTCGAGGCGATGATAAGGCTTGCCGAAGCAAGCGCAAAAATGAGATTGAGCAATTTTATAGAGGAAGAAGACTGCGAAACAGCTATAGGGATAATGGACTACTGTCTGAGGAAGATAGGCATAGACGTTGAGACAGGAAGGTTCGACATTGATGCGATAATAGGAAAACCAGCGTCACAGAGAAACAGGATGTCAAGGATAATGGAGATAATAAAAGATCTTGAAACCACGGATGAGAAGGGGGCAGAGGAGAGGGAAATAACGAGGATAGCTGTTTCAGAGGGGATCCCGGAAGGTCTTGTAACGAATACTATTAAAAAGCTCAAGGCTGAAGGAATGATATATGAGCCAAAATCTGGATGGTTCAGATCCATAAGGAATAGATGATTTTTAGGGCAGTAATCTTTAGATTACGAAAAAATCACGCCTGTTTCTGCTATGATGGTAATCTAAAATTTGTTTACGATGGAAATCAAGAAAACTTTAAATATAGCTGAAGCAA
>JAXHST010000045.1:0-6500 GCA_034190325.1 Thermoplasmatota archaeon | reverse complement strand
GCAATATAAAAGATCTGGCTATAACCAGATATGCTCTTTCGAGAGCAGAAGCAAAACCACTGATCTCTCTGCACAGCCATATAAAAGATCTGGCAGTTAAGTTATAGAGAGAATCCACACCGAAAGCGCATGTGCGCTCCATGAGTTTGAGACTCTTTGAGACGAAGAATATTAAGGCTCCTATCATGAGAGACACTGAAACATTTGTTACATTCTCAAGGGTAAAGAATTGCATGTGGTATAGATGCTCAACAGCGTGCGCATCAAAGCCTTCAAGTGAGGGTATTATGAGAGATTCCAGAACAAAATTAGGAAAAATCCCTATGAGAGGAATGAATATAACAAGGGCTGCTATAGAGATGAGCATTATAAGTGGGGGCTCACTGGTTTTTTTCTCTCTCTTATTTTCTCCAAAAAAGGTGAAGGTGATGAATTTTAGATAATACGCGAGGGTGCCGCCAGCGTTCACTGTGAAAAGTAAGAGAGCAAACTCTAGATCTATGGCGCCAATGGTTTCTGAAGCCTCTACGAGCGCATGGTGCAGCAGAGTATCGCTGGCAAATCCGTTGAAGCCAGGGAATGCAACAATGCCAAGAAAAGCTATCATAGCCAGAGCTGTGAGAACAGGCATGTCCCTGCTCAGCCCTCCAAGTCTGCTCATGTTCGTTTCTCCAGTCCTGTAGATTATCGCTCCTGCTATGAGAAAGAGGGCAGACTTGTAGAACGCATGGTTCACCACATGATAGAGAGCTCCCGCCATTCCTATAGCTCCCTCCGCACCAAGAAGCCCCAGAGAGCCTATCCCCACGATTATATAACCTATCTGGCTTATGGTTGAGTAGGCGAGAAGTCTCTTTATGTGATCCTGCGTAAGAGCAAGAACCCAGCCAACAAGCATTGTTATCAGCCCTATCCATAGAAGCCAGTGGGCTATTGTAGCTGTGGTTGCGTTAAAGGGAGAGAAGAGGAAGATAGTCCGCATTATCCCGTATATTCCTACCTTAACCATTATGCCGGAGAGCAGAGCGCTTGCAGGTGTGGGTGCAACCGGATGCGCCTTTGGTAGCCAGACGTGCAGTGGAAAAATGCCGGCCTTTACACCGAAGCCAGCTATCATCATCGCTCCTATAAGATACTTTATCCAGCCAGCGCTCTCAAGCTCAAGAATCGAAGGGTCTAAAGCAAGGCTCCCGGTTACATTGTAGAAGAGGATTATACCACCGAGCAATGAAAGCCCCCCTGCTATCCCCAGATAAAGGTACTTTTTGAGGGCTTTTATAGCTTCTGCGCTCTCTTCATGCACGACCAGAACGGAGGAGAAGAGAGTGAGGAGCTCAAAGAAGAGGTAGAGCATGATGAGGTTTGAAGAAAAAAGAACGCCGAGATCAGCGCCCAGGGATAAGAGTAAGAAGAGATAAAATCTGTTGCGCTTGTGCTCATGCTTCATGTATTCTAAGGAATAAAAGGTAGCTATCATCCATACGAATGAGGTTATCAGGGCTATAGTGTAAGAGAGCCCGTCTATGCTCCCGTCAGGTTTGCAGAATAAAAATATGCAGATAAAGGTAGCTACTGATGTTGCAACCGCTATAGCGTCCCTTGCTTTCTCGCTCTTTCTGCCTGCGAGATAGGCTAAAAAGCCACCAGCAAAAGGAAGAGCTAAACACCACATCATATCACCGCAGAAACAAAGCCCCCTATAAACTCAATTATCGGCCCACAGAAGAGCCCGAATATTATGCAGCCCAGGGCTAAGATCACTATGGGCACCATCATAGAAGCTCCAGGATCTTTCCCTTCAACCTCTCCCTGCTCGAAGTAGCTCTTTATTATCGGAGGCAGGAAATATACAGCATTCATCAAAGAGCTGAGGAGAAGGAGGAGGACAAAGAATATGAATAGTGCACCTCCCCCCTCAAGGGCGCCGATGCAAAGGATCCATTTGCTTGCGAAACCGTTCAGCGGAGGTATGCCTATCATCGCAAGTGCAGCTATCGTAAAAGAGAACATAGTCTTTGGCATTGCTTTACCCATGCCATTGAACTCATCAACATTGCGTATGCCTGTTTGATGTATTATTGCACCCGCACAGAGAAAGAGGCACCCTTTCATGAAGACATGGTTGAATATGTGAAAAACACTCCCAACCAGGCCCTGTGGTGTCAGAAAGGCTATGCCGAGCATCATATAGCCCATCTGCGCTATGCTTGAGTATGCTAGCATAGTCTTTATCTCCTTCTGGGCTATAGCAACAGCTGAGCCAAAAAATACGTTTATGCTGGCAAGAACGGCAAGCAAGAGCCACATCTCCTGGGTTATCATGGATATCCCGAAGATGTTGTACACAACCCTTATCATACCGTAAGCTCCTATCTCTATGAGAACTCCAGAGAGCAGAGCGCTGGCAGGTGATGGGGCTATGGGATGTGCCTTTGGAAGCCACACATGCAACGGAAATAGCCCGGCTTTTGCACCGAAGCCTAACATGTAGCATACGAATATCACCATATGGAGTGGTGTAACTTCGGTTGAGAGGAAAAGTCCCGGGGTATTCACATCTAAGGAACCTGTGAGCATGTATGTGGCCAATATTGGGAACAGGAGCAGCACCCCGAAGGCTAAAAGGATGTATATGTAGAGCCTTCCTGCGTACATGGCTTCTGGTGTGCCCTCATGTATGACGAAGACATAGGTTGTAACCGTCATGACCTCAAAGAATATGTAGAGTGAAAAGAGGTTCTTTGTTACCACTATGCCCATGGTCGCACCAAGGCTGAGGAGCATAAATGCATAGTACCTTTTTAGATTCCCTTCATGGCTCATATAACCGTGAGAATAGACCATAGCAAGAAACCAGAGGAAGGAGATGGAGAGTGACATTATAAGACTTATCTCATCAACAAAGAAGGATATGCTTAATATGGAAATGTCGCTCGAAACAAGAGTGCACTCTAAAAAGTCTCCGGCTACGGTGCTTGGGATCATAAGAAGTGCTAGGCAGAAGGTTAATAGAGCGACACCTGAGACAAAGATATCCCTCATACGGTTATCCTCTATCCAGTAGACCAGCGGAGCAAGAGCCATTGGCAAAAGAGTTACAATCGCAGGAATCCAGCACTCCATCTATACACCCCCCAGGAGAATACCAATAATAGGATCCAGAAGAGAGCGTAAAGGTGAGACAAATATGCCAAAGATTATACAGGATACTGCCAGCGCGGCTGTAGGTAGAACCATGCTCATAGGTGCTTCCAACTTTTTCACAGGTGCTTTTTCCTCAACTGTTTTTCCGAAGTAGGATATATTTATTATTCTTATAAAATAGACAAATTCCATTACTGTGTTGACAAGAATAACTGCTATGTAAGGCCATCTCCCGGCATCCAGTATACCGAGGGATATGTACCATTTGCTTACAAAGCCCACAAATGGAGGCAGGCCCATTATGGATAGAGCCATTATGGTGAATGAAAACATTGTCAGAGGCATTGTCTTCCCAAGACCCTGGAAGTTAAATAAGTTTTCCATCCCGGTCTTCTGTTTTATAGCACCAGCTGCCTGGAATAGTCCGACCTTCATCAGAGCATGATTTAATATGTGCAGCATTCCGCCCAGGACCCCTATAGGGTTCAGGGTAGAGATAGCAAAAAATATGTACCCCATCTGGTTTATGCTGCAGTATGCCAGCATCCTTCTAAGATTGCTCTGTGCTATTGCCAGGGCTGCTGTAACTATCATTCCTATAGAGGAGATAATGAGAAGCGCATCTGCTACCCCTGTGCTTCTCAACACCTCTACCCCAAAGACTCCAAAAAGAACCCTTATGACCGTATATAAAGCCACATGCCCCATAGCACCCTCTATCAGAGGAGTTGTTGCCTGTGGTGCATAGGTATATGCATCAGGAACCCATAGATGCAGAGGAAACAGAGCAGCTTTTATGCTAAGCCCTACCACGAAGAAGGCGAGCGCTATTGTTATGGCAGAGGGATGGCTTTCTAAGCTTATTCTTGAAGCAACATCAGCCATGTTAACGGAGCCTGTTATTGAATAGAGATAGCCCACCCCCATGAGCATAAAACAGACAGCGATGCTGCCCATTATAAGATAGTTAAAGCTCGCCTTGAGTGCTTCTCTGCTTTTCCCCATAGCTATCATCCCATAGGCTGCTATGGACATTATCTCAAAGAAAACGTACAGATTAAACAGGTCTGCAGTAAGCACAACACCCATCATTCCTGCCTGGAGAATAAGAAAGAGAGCATAGTAATGTCTCTCTTTTCCGCCAAGCTCCCATTCTACGCTACGCTGGGAATATATAGCTATGCACAGAGAGAGGGATGACGCCAGGAGAAGCATGAAAACGCTCAGAGAATCAACAACGAGCTCTATTCCGTATGGCGGCTCCCATCCTCCAGCCCAGTAATGGATAGGCTCTTCAACCGCAGAAGGGGCTATTGAAAGCGCCAGGAGTAATAATAGGAGGGAAGAGATTATAGCAATATAACCGGATAGCTTCTCCTTTAGACGCCCTATCACGGGGGCGCAGAAGGCTGAGATCAGGGGTATGGCAACAAAAAGGATCGGGTCAATCATCCTCTTTCCTCCTTTCTATCGATGCTGAAATCTCCTGCGCATCAAGCGTGTGATATTCTCTGTATATCCTGACAGCAAGGCTTAAACCCACAGCGGTAGTGCTCAGTGATACCACTATTCCTGTGAGCATAAGGGTGTGTGGAAGCGGGTTGACGTAGGAAGTAACGCCCTCTACAAGCACCGGCGCCGCTCCGCCCTCTTTTTCCGCCAGAGATATGAAAAATAGGAATATGGCGGTCTGGGTTATGTTTAGCCCTATGATCTTCTTTATTATGTTATCCTTTGCTATCATGGCGTAAAAGCCTATGAGTATGAGAAGAACAACGAACCAGAAGTTGTACTCTGCAAGGAACTCTTCAATCATCTCTCCTCCTGATTCAAATCCAGAAAGATGGAGATCACAACGGACATCACGGTTATGCCCACACCTAGCTCTATGCCCAATATCAGCAGTGCATTTCTCTCAGCCATCCCAACAGGCAGAGGAATAGCGCTGTACTCGAGAAAGTGCCCCCCAAACAGGATGCATAGGATCCCAATCATCACATAAATAAGAACCCCCAGTGAGCTGAGCGTATCTCTGATGCCTGAGGTTATCTTTTTTCGGGTGTCCGACACTCCGAATGCTAAGGTGTATACTATAACCCCTATTCCAAGAAGCACGCCCCCCTGAAAGCCACCCCCCGGGGTGAGATCCCCGTGCACTGTTACGTACAAACCGAAAAGCTCAAGGAAAGGAACCAGGACTCTGGCTATTGTTTTGAGTATTACATCATCTTCCATTCTTCCTCTCCTCCATCAGCACTACCACTATTAGACCTCCAGTGAATATCACAGTAGTCTCCCCCAGGGTATCATACCCCCTATACCCGGCAAGTATGGCTGTGACGATCTCTGGCATAGCAAAATCCTTTTCTGTGTTCTCTATATAATAGGGAGCCACATGCTGGTGCGCAGGAGCCTGTGGGTCCCCAAAGTCAGGGAGATCGCTGGCGCCAAGTATGAGGAAAAAGCCGAGAAGGGCAAGAACGATTATGGGCCATATCTTCATCTTTTCTCCCTCCTTTCTGTTTTCGCTATAGCCCCTGTTAGTATAACCGTTGTAACTCCTCCCCCAACAACAGCCTCGGTAAAAGCCACATCAGGAGCATTCATCTCAAGCCAGACTATAGCCATGATAAGGCTGTAGGCTGAAAGGCATACAGCAGAGATCACAAGATCCTTTGAAATAACAGCCGAAAGAGCAAGTATAACAAGGAAGATCATCAACGCAATATCGAGCTCCCATATCATTTTTTCCTCCAGGGCTTAATCCCAATTCTATACGCAGATTTTGCCAGCAGATGGGAGGCAACAGGGGCGGTGAGATAAACAAAGAGAACAATAAAGAACAATTTCGCGGATTGGAGCGTTAGGCCGCTCTCTATCATAAAACCAAGAATAAAAAGAAAAGTGCCTAAAGTATCACACTTTGTTGTTGCGTGCGTTCTTGTATAGAAATCTGGCAATCTAAGAATGCCAAGTGTGCTTGAGATGAAAAAGAAGGTGCCGGCAACCATAAGGATCATAGATATGATATTCATTCTTCATGCCCCCTCTGGAGAAAACTGGCAACAGCTATGGTTAAAACAAAGTTAATCATTGCATAGGTCAAGGCAACGTCAAGAAATAGATTTTCATATATAAAGCCTATGAGCACAAGGATTATCACTGTTTTCGTTCCTATGACATTTATGGCAAGAACCCTATCCCATACAGTAGGGCCCCAGAGAACTCTGTAGAGACAGAGAAGAGTTGTGAAGATAAGGACTACAACAATTATGTTTAGAAATCCTATCATTTCATGAACCTCTCTATAAAACGCTCCATGCTCTCTATAGAGCTCGCAGCCTTTGGTGTAAGAG
>JAXHST010000044.1:0-2296 GCA_034190325.1 Thermoplasmatota archaeon | reverse complement strand
GCTACATAGATCTTTTCATTGGCAGAATGCCGGGAAGCCTTGGTGAAACGTGCAAGCTTGCAATACTGATAGGAGGCATTATCCTCATAGCTTTAGGTTTAATAGACTACATGGTGCCTCTTGTTTATGCACTTACATGCGTTATAATAGCTTTTGCTGCCGGAGTGGATCCTCTATACCATTTGCTCTCCGGAGGTTTGCTCTTTGCTGCCTTCTTTATGGCTACAGATTATGTGACAACGCCAATAACCAGAGAAGGGAGGATAGTATTCGCTATAGGCCTGGGCATTCTCACGATGGCCACAAGGCTTTTAACAGGGGTTGAGAGCATATCATATATGCTTCTGTTCATGAACGGTCTTGTGCCCATAATAGATCACTTCATCATTCCGAGATCTTTTGGGGAACCGAAAAAAGTAAAGGTAGGAGGGAAGAAAAATGAGCAATGAAAGTGAAAAAGTGAACCTTTGGGATGAATTCTTCAAGGGCATAGGCAGGATGAATCCTATCTATATCCTGTTGCTTGGACTGTGCTCGGCGCTTGCAATAACAACAAGGATAGAAAATGCGATAGTCATGAGCATTGGCGTTATGTTTGTCCTCATTTTCTCTACTGTTATAATATCTATAATAAGGAATGTTGTTCCAGGGGATGTCAGGATACCTGTCTTCATATCTATTATTGCCGGTTTTGTCACCCTTTTTGGTTTCTTTACCCAGGCCTATCTGCCTACGGTATATAGCGCTCTTGGAGTCTATCTATCGCTCATAACAACCAACTGCATAATCTTCGGAAGGGCAGAGGCATATGCAGGAAAAAACCCGATTCTACCAACACTTATTGATGGCCTCGGTATGGGGGCGGGTTACTCCCTAGCAATAATCGGGATAGCTGTGGTTAGAGAGATCCTTGGCTTTGGAGAGATGGTGTTTCAGGATCTCGCCCAGTTTGAGATAACTGTGCTCCCATTTCAGGTTGGCATCCTGCAGCAGCCTGCAGGGGCATACATTGTTATGGCAGGATACCTGGGATTTTTCATGTATCTTTCGAAAAGGAAGGAGAGAAAGAGGAAAGGAGCGATATCTCTGGAGAGAGAGAGGATGATGGAAGAGAGAACCAGGGAGGTGAGCTGATGGTTGAAGAAAGTCTTGTAGCGCTAGCGATAGGTGCGGTGCTTGTTAACAACTTTGTGTTTGTCCGATTTCTAGGGCTCTGTCCATTCTTCGGCACATCAAACAACTGGAGTAACTCCATGGGCATGGGGCTAATGGTTATATTCGTTATGACCTGCTCTTCTGTGCTCTCATGGATCATAGACGCCTTCGTGCTTATACCTTTGGATGCAACCTATCTGAGAATAATGGTATTCATCTTCATAATTGCAGTCTTCGTACAGTTGACAGAGCTCATAATAAGGAAATATAGTCCAGCGCTCTACAAATCTCTTGGTATATTCCTTCCTCTGATGGTGGTAAACTGTGCTATATTAGGTATAACACTTATAAATGCTGGGGAGGGTTACTCTTTTCCAGCAGCACTCGTGAGCGGGTTCTTTTCTGGTGTGGGTTTCTGGTTTGCGATGCTGCTTATGGCTGCTGTTAGAGAAAAACTTGAGCTCGTTGGAGTGCCAGAATCCCTCAGGGGCATACCTATAGCTATAGTGGTGGCTGCAGGGTACTCTATGGCTTTCAGAGCATTTGCTGGTCTGGTGTAGGTGATAGAGATGAGAAGTGATGTGAAAAATATGGTAAAGAACACACTGGTGGTATTCATAACGGTCTTTGTCTTCTCCCTTATTCTGGCTGAGACCTATCAGACGCTCATAGTTCCCATAGAAAAGGAGAGGGCTGCGACGGAGACAAACTACTTTGTAGATCTGTTTGAAGGAGCAACCTTCAACAAGAATAGCATGAGCTATGAGGGTAAAGAGGTTGAGTACTGGGAAGCTTTAGAGGGGGGAGAACTGGCAGGCTATGTGGGTAAGGTGAGCACAACGGGAGCTCAGACAGCAGGCTCGAATCCTCTCATAGCATTTGTGGCTCTTGATGGAGATCTAAGGGTTATCAAAGTTATAGTGCCTGAGGATCTTCTGACGGAGACCCCTGGTTTGGGATCAAGGATAGCTGAAGAGCAATTTCTCCAGCGGTTTGAGGGGTTGAGCGCTGAGGAGATAGCCCTCAGCTCTGAGGGTGGTAGCATAGATGCGATAACCGGAGCAACGCAGAGCTCTGCAGCTCTGACAGAGGGCATAAGATTTGTTGTTGAGGCTCTTTCTGAGGAGGTTGGAGCATGAAA
>JAXHST010000043.1:0-12231 GCA_034190325.1 Thermoplasmatota archaeon | reverse complement strand
TCCAGACCCAGGGTCTATGTGGGAGGCATAGGCCGCAGTGAGAATGGCATTCTTGAAACAAGGACAGACTACATCCCTTTCGAGCTATTGAGTGCCAGAACGCTCGATGAAGCAGGAATAGAGCTCCCTCCAAAGGTCACGGAAGGACAGATAACCATAGACCCAGAAGTCCTGCTTGAATGGGATCCTGATTACATATTCATAGACGCTGGTGGGCACGCCCTTCAGGACCTGAATAAGCCCATGTTCGAATCACTCTCTTCAAAGAGCGCATTTGAGGTGTTGCCCTATAGAGACTATGGGGATAACTATGAGACCATATTAATAGACTCCTATCTCATAGGCAAGATAATCTATCCAGAGGCGTTTTATGACATTGATCCCACAAAAAAAGCTGATGAGATTTATACGATGTTTGTAGGCTCACCTATTTTTAGCAGGATGGAAGAGATCTGGGGGCTATAAACATGCAGAGAGATGCGCAGGAGCTGGTTGTAGCTATAGATGATACGGACACAGAAGACGAGGGCGCTACAGGAAAGCTTGCAGAGCTCATAGCAGAGGAGATAGCGAAAAAAGCAGCAGTATCGAGGGTAACAAGACATCAGCTGTTTGTTCATGAGTCAATACCATACACATCACACAACAGCGCTATGGCTTTTAAGGTAAAAGGAGCAGACATAGAAGAGATCTTCGATATCGCATCATCGATGTTAGAAGAAAAAAGCTCTTGCGGCTCAGACCCAGGGCTATGTATCGTGGGCACTGTGGATGAAATAGTAAAGAGAGAGATTATAGAATTCGGCAGAAGGGCAAAGGTGAGCGTGGTTCAAAAAGATGAAGCTCTCCGGGTGGCTCAAAAGGTTAGCTTAACGGCCCATGGGGGCAGCGGTGATGGGGTTATAGGGGCTCTTGCCGGAGCCGGATTGAGGCTCTCCAATAATGATGGCAGGTTCCGGGGATGGCTCGATATAACTGAAGGCAAAGCAAAGGTTAAGGATCTCCTGAGAATCAAAGGGATAGATGAAGTTAAATCACCTTACGGCTCTCTCTGCGATGACGAAATAGTAAAGATAGAGGGAAAGGTAAAGACAGTCCTTCTTAACAACAGGTCAGTTCTTCTGGTGCGTATGGAGGATAATTTATGGAGGAACCTAACGAGGGAAGAATTAAAGAAGTATTGAAATCCAAGGATGCAAGAGAGCGGTACAGAGAGCACATAAGGCGGAAGGTGCTATTCATAACAGCATGCACAATAGCGCTCATGCTCGTTTTTCTACTGTCTCTTATGATAGGCCCATCCGACATATCCCTGAGCCAGATCTTCGATCCTGTGGTGAACCATCAAGCTCATACAATAATAGTGCACATAAGACTCCCCAGAGCTTTAGCAGCCATAGTTGGAGGGGCAGGGCTCTCCATAGCTGGTGTGGTCATGCAGAGCGTACTCAGAAACGACCTTGCTTCACCGTACACCTTAGGCATATCGCATGCTGCATCCTTCGGTGCTGCCCTTTCAATAGCAATTCTGGGTCCAGAGCTATACTTTACCCCCGTTGCTGCCTTTGTTTCTTCTCTTGCAGCAGTTTTTGTGATGATAGCGCTGGCAAAGTATAAGGGCGCAACCGCTGAAACTATGGTTCTCACGGGGGTTGCTCTGGGCTCCCTGTACACCGGGGGGCTAACAGCGATAAAATATTTTTCTACGGATGAGGAGCTCGCTGCCATAACCTTCTGGCAGTTCGGAGATCTCAGCAGGGCAAGCTGGCAGGGGATAGCGATAATGTTTCTTTGTTTTTTGTTCATATTGCTCTTTTTCATCCTCAACAGCTGGAACTACAACGCCATGGAGTATGGTGATGATGTCGCAAAAAGCCTTGGAGTTAACGCTGAGAGAATAAGGATCTCTGGTATGCTGTTCTCCTCCTTCATCACGGCTGTGATAGTGTCATTTGTAGGGATCATAGGCTTCATAGGACTTGTGGTGCCGCATATTGTGCGCAGGGTCATAGGAGAGGATGCGCTTTATCTGCTGCCTGCATCATGCATAGCAGGAGCGCTTCTCCTTCTATCTGCAGACACCGCATCAAGAACCCTTTTCTCTCCTATAATTCTCCCCGTGGGCATTCTGACATCATTTCTGGGTGCGCCCTTATTCATATACCTTATCCTGACTGGCAGGAGGCGATGATGCTGGAAGTGCTGGGGGTGTCGGTAAGCTACGGAAGCAGGGAAGTTTTAAAAGATGTTAGCTTTGAAGTAAAGGAAAATGAAGTTCTGGGGGTTATAGGCCCAAATGGAGCAGGGAAAACGACATTGCTAAAGTGCATAGATGGGATTATAAAACCGAAAAAGGGCAAAATAATGGTTGATGGAGAAGAGAACAGAGATGTCGCAAAACGCATAGGTTATGTGCCCCAGATCAGTGATAGCATTCCATCCGTATTAGTGTTCGATGCTGTGCTTATGGGAAGAAAGCCGTACATGAGCTGGAAGCCGGGCTATAGAGATATAGAGCGCACATGGGAGGTTATAGATATGCTGGACATAGATGCGATGCGAAGGCTGGTAGAACTCAGTGGCGGAGAGAGGCAAAAGGTTATAATAGCCAGAGCCCTTGCGCAGGAGCCAGAGATCCTGCTGCTCGATGAGCCAACAAGCAATCTGGATATAAAGCATCAGGTTGAGATCATGGATCTTCTCAAAAAGCAGAAGAGAAAAACCATCATAGCCATGCATGATCTCAACATGGCTGTGCGATACTGTGATAGGCTGCTGATGTTGAACAAAGGCAGGGTTTACAGCTTCGGTGGAAGAGAGATACTGAGCAAAGAGAGCATAAGAGAGGTCTACGGGATAAACGCAAAGATAAAGGAGGATGAGGATGGGACCTGGATAATACCGGGGATCCCTTGATTTGTTATCTATTCCTTTGGCGGAAGCATATAGCCTGTGACCGCATCAACCTGCACTACATCCTTTATGTATCTCCCAACGTAACGGTCGTTAGCTGTAACCAGCCTTATGGGGCCCTCTCCTTCTTCCAGAGGTTTTCCATCCTTTTCATAGGCAATGATTATGTTCCTGCTATCATCCTGATCGAAAACCTCTGTCCATGATAAAACGCAACCATAGCCATCACTTCCTATGACCCTTATCATATCCTCTATCCCCACATCCGGACCCCTGGTTCCAGTGTATCCTGCTGCCAGCATAACATCCTTCAGAGTTGCTCCTTTATATGTGCATCTCCCTGCGTATCCTATGCTATGCCCCACCATCGTTACAGTCACATACCTCGGCTCCATCTCCATGATCTCTGAGAGTGGTATGAATGTCTCTTCCTCAAAGAGTCCTGTGAACCAGATGCCTGCGCTCTGCGCTGTCTGCGCCTGGATCTGCGTTTGTGTTGCTTGCGTTTGTGTTGCCTGGGTCTGTGTGTCCTCTCCAGCCTGCAAACCCGCAGCAGCAAGAGCGGGTAGCAGGAGCGCTGCTGCTAGCACTATCAAAAACATTCTTTTTCCCATATGCTATATTCTACATATCGCTATTTACCCTTTGCGGCCAGGGCGCATAGAACTACTCTGAGAAAACTATTTATCAACAAACAGGGATAAAAGAATGATAATTGTGGTAGAGGTAAAAGAGGGCGACATATTGGAAGGAGCATGGCCAGAAAAACTAAAGGTTATATCTGTGAAGTATTTGGAAGATCGTGCTGTGATAAATGCTATTGGCTGCGATACAGAAAAATTTTATTCCCCTATCCTTACAAAAGATGAGATCGAAGAGATAAAAGTTAGGAAAGAAGATTTCAGCCCTGGAGATGGCGAAGAGATCTTTCTCTTTCTTGAAGCAAAGAGGATAAGAAATAATTTCCAGTTTGATCCTCTTTGTGCTGTAAATGTATCTCAAATAGATCCTCCGCCACCTCTTCTGGAGAAGACAAAAATGGAGGCGACGAAGATGAATAAAGAAGAAGCAAAAAGGGTGCTGGAGATTATGGCGATGGCAGATGGAGGATGTATTTATTGTGGAAGGGAACTTTTCAACCGCTTTGTTGAGGAGTTCCCAGAGTTCACAGATACGGCAAGGGAAATTTTCAAAAAGAAGTTTAATAAGGAGCTTGAAGAGATAAAGGATATGGAGGAAGCATGAAAGTGAAGGGTGAATATGAACTTAATGCCCTGATAGAGAAAATCAAGGAATTCCCAGAGGTTCTGGCGATCATCATTTTTGGTTCCTATGCGAAAGAAACAGCAAAGGAAATTTCTGATATAGATATTGCAGTTGTTGTGAGAGATCCAGATAAACACATAGAAGGTGAGATTGGGAGTATGTATTCGCCGAAATTTGATGTTGTGCTTTTCCATCACCTCCCTTTACACATCCAGTTTGAGGTTTTGAAGCAAGGTAAAGCGGTTTTTTGCAGGGATGAAAAAAATCTTCTTGAGATAAAGCGGAGGGTGCTCGGTGAATATATGGAAATGTCTGATATGTATGAAAGGATAAAACGGAGGGTTCTGGCATGAGGATAGTTGACCTCATTATGAGATTTGAAACTCATTCAAAGAACGCAAGAGATAGTGCAGAGAAAGATGTTTCTGATTATTTTGTTTACAACACGCTGGCAATGGAATGTTTCCAATCGGTGAATGCACTGATAGAGATAGGCGAATGGATGGTTACAGAAAAAAAACTTGGTTTTCCAGCAACATACAGAGAGATATTTGAGTTGTTATATAACCACAAAATAATTGATAAGGAAACTTTTGAAAACATAAAAAGGCTGATTTTCCTGAGAAATCTGATTTCTCACGAGTATTATAAAATCACCAGAGATGAACTCATTGAGATGGTGGATTTGCTTAAGAGTGCTGAGAAATTTATTGAAAGGGTGAAGGAGACGCAAAAATGAAACAACAGCATGTACCAGTGGTTGTTCAGCCACCTCTTTACCTTATCCCGACAATTTCTTAGATGCAGTCTTCACTGACCCGCCTTATTATGACAACTACTCTTATCTTTCCGACTTCTTCTATGTCTGGCTAAAAAGGGCAGTTGGGGATCTGTATCCAGATCTATTCGCCACGCCCTTAACGCCAAAATCAGAAGAGATTGTTGCTCATTCACATGGACATGGGCCAGAAAGCTTCAAAGGTGGAAAGAAGTCTTTTAAGGAAGCCACTGCAGATATGGTAAGTTAAATAAGGGACTTTAACGATGAGGGATGAACATTAGAGATGAAAAAATTGCAGTGTAAATTCATGGGACTCTTTTCTGGACGCTTTTTGTTTCTCTAACTCTTCCCTTATTTTGAAGAATGTTTTCTTGTAATCTTCAAAAAACGCTTCTGTTACTCTTTCAACGCTAAATGCTTTCTTCCAGGTATTCCAAACATCCCGCCAGGTATTATCTGCCTCAAAATATATGGTGGATAAGGTCTGGATATCTGTATAATGCAGCTCTTTTTTATTAATGATAAGCTTTGTAAGCTTTAATTTATGTTTTCCAACCTCTATTCTCTCTTTCTTGGGAAGAACAAATACGATTTCAGAATAATCAGTTGCAAATATCAACATGAAGTGCAGGTATTGTCTATCAAAAGTCGTGGTTACAGATCTTATAAAAGATGGAACTAAAGTTTCCGATTCTATCAGGAAAACAGGCAATTTTTCATCAAAGCTCAATACAGAATAGATCTCTTTAATCCTCTGCGCATCCTCTTTTTTAAAATCAAAAGTATCCTTCTTTCTTTTAGAAGAAGTATCAAAAAGGGTTTTTTCGGGGTAATTGAGCAGTTTAAAGAGTTCAAAGATGCTTTCTGCAGAATTGGTCTTACTGATGTGTTCCCTCACATTTTCTCTTAACTTAAGTTCATCTATCATTTTTCTACCCTGTTAGCTCCTTTGAACTTTGTTTTAGAGTATTACACGCGAGATCAACACCGCACAGCAATTTTTATATGCACTTTGGTTCTTTTTGGATGCAAAGAGATAGACCGGCAGTCACAAAAAGAAACGGGCATTTTTTTATTTATAGTTTGTTGCCCCTTTTTCGGCAGGAGAGATTGATGAAAACACCATTAGCCTTAAGATCAGAGAAACGCTTTATCAGATCCATGCAGAGGTGGAGCACTTTGATGTTGTTGATGAAGATAGAGGATGAATTTCAAAAGGTTTATCAAACATAATATCTATGCCAAGAGATGATCATCGCTCTGGCTCAGGGGGGTCCGGATAGAGCTGAGGAATTTATAGAGATTGCAAAACAGAGAAAAGCAAAAGCTATCTGCTTTCCGGAGCTCATGGGAGACTACACTCTGGACATGGAGCAGCTCTACGAGCGGGCAAAGGATACTGAAAAGAAATTGAAGGAGCTCTCAGAGGATATTCTCATAGTCTGCGGAATGCCTGAGAATGACAGGTATGTAAAGGGAGTTATCTATGATAGTGGTTTTGCCGTTGAGAACGGAGAGGTTATAGGCAGATACAGAAAGACACACGTCCATCCTTCAGAGTGCTCTGCGTTCCGCGCCGGTAACTCTTTAGAGGTTTTTGATTCAGAGATCGGAAAAATAGCTATAGCAATATGCTTCGATCACGCTTTTCCTGAGATATTCCGCATATATGCGCTCAAAGGCGCCGAGATCATCTTCATACTCTCTGCTGTTCCCGAAGGTTATGAACATCTGCTTGAGCTGAGAACCAGAGCCAGAGCACAGGATAACCAGCTCTTTACCGTTGGATGCAATGCGTGCAACTCAAACTTCTGCGGGAGAAGCCTCATTGCAGACCCTAAAGGCAACATAGTAGCTCAGGCAGGTAGAGGTGAAGAACTGCTCTTCGCCGATATAGATCTCAGCAGCATAGAAAAAGAAAGGATCTCAGAGCCTGTTTTCAGATGCAGAAGGGATGACCTTTACTCAAGGGAGTTAAAAAAATGCTTGGAGCAGTAGACTGGGCAATAGTTGGGGCATACTTTGCTTTCCTAATCTTTCTGGGCTTCTATTTCGGTAAGGGACAGAGATCCAGTGAGGACTACTTCCTTGCCAGCAAAAGCGCGCCTTCCTGGGCTGTGGCTTTCTCTGTTATGGCAACCCAGTGCGGCGTAATAAGCCTCATAGGAGCTCCAGCTTTCGTTGCTCTTGCAAGCGGTGGCGGAGCAAAATGGCTCCAGTATGAGTTTGCGGTTCCTTTAGCCATGGTGCTCGTGATGATATTCTTAGTTCCGGTCTTCTTCAGATCAAAGATAACCACGGCTTATGAGTATCTTGAAAAAAGATTCGATAGCAAGAGCAGGGCACTGCTTAGCTTCATGTTCCTTTTAAGTAGAGGCTTAGCAACTGGCGTAACTGTCTACGCTGCAGCTATAGTGCTTTCCGTTTCTTTGGGAATAAACCTCTACCTGACAATACTTCTAATAGGGGTGATCTCTGTGATCTATACATGGGTTGGAGGAATGAAGGCCGTCATATACTCCGATGTGATCCAGCTCATCATCCTCTGGGGCTCAGTATTTGTAGGGATCTTCATTGTCCTCCAGTTCATCGGGTTTGAGGGAGTGATGATTCCGGCAGAGAGAGCAGCAGGCATAGATTTTGCTCACACGGGCTTTGATGGTGCTACCTATGCCTTCTGGCCTATGGTCATAGGAGGGATATTCCACTATTTTTCCTACTACGGGTGCGATCAATCGCAGACCCAGAGATTTTTATCCACCCGCTCTCCAAAGGAGGCAGGGAGATCCTTATTTATGAACGGCTTTTTGCGCTTTCCTCTTGTTCTTTCCTATATCCTGTTTGGCCTTCTCCTCATCGGTTTCATAGCAAAAGAGCCCTCTTTGATAGAAAGCGTCAATGCAACCGGAGACATAAATACCCTTGTGCCTCTCTTTGTCGTTGATTACTTTCCAACAGGTCTGGCTGGCATAATGATAGCTGGCATGTTTGCTGCAGCTATGAGCTCCATAGATTCTGCTTTAAACTCTTTAGCTGCAACAACCATGAACGATTTTTACAAACGCTATGCTAACCCTGAGGTTAAGGAAGAGAGATATGTCTCTTTATCAAAACTCTGCACCCTCATATGGGGTATATTCTGTGTTGTCTTTGCCTTTTTTGTTGGAAACATAGCTGAAACAGTGATAGAAGGAATAAACATGATAGGTTCTGCTTTCTATGGGCCAATACTCGGAGCCTTTGTTCTGGGCATAATCAGCAAGAGGAGCAATAGCAAGGGAGTAATTACCGGAGTGATCACGGGAGTCCTCTTCAACCTTCTCCTGGCAATATTAGCGCCACAGGTATCATGGATGTGGTGGAACGCTATAGGATTTGCTGTCACCTTCGGTGCAGGTTATGGCATAAGCCTTCTAACGGAAAAACCTTTGGCTATAGAGGATTATGTGTACAGGAAAGAGGGATGGAGCACAAGCTATACCCTGCTAATACTCTACTTCTTCGTTATGATCGTTATATCCTATTCTCTAAAATTCCTTGGTGGTGGTTAAAATGCTGGAATACAGAAGGGCGCTGGAGGAAAACACTGTGCAATACGGAAACATAACATTTACAAAGCCCGCAAGAGGTCATTATGACTACCTCTGGCTATGGGACTCCTGCTTTCATGCCCTTGTATGGAGCTACTTTGATGTCAGCAGGGCTGAAAAGGAGATAGATGCAATATTCGCAAAGCACCATAACATCCTTCCGCATATGGTTTGCTTTGATGAGGATGAGGCAAAAAAGCTCTATCGCTCCCCTAATGGGGGAACCTTCAGGCTATGGAATGAAATAGGCACAAGCAACCTAACCCAGCCACCTGTTCTTGGCAGCATATTGCTCAGGATCTATGAGATAACGAAGAATGAAAGGATAATCTCAAAAAACTTTGATAGAACTTTGAATTATTACAGAGCTCTCAGAGATGAGAGAGATTTTGATAACGATGGGTTGATATCCATAATACATCCATGGGAAAGCGGATGGGATAACAGCGCCAGATGGGATAGGGTTTATGGGATAGAAAAGCCAAGCGTGGAGATGCTGAACGATCTTAAGCTCAAGCTTATTGAAGAGTACTGGGAAAAAAGGTGGAACGCCAGAGAAGCAAGCTTTTCGGTTGAGAGCGCAGACTTCAATGCGATATATGCAAAGAGTTTGAGGGATCTTGCAAAGATAGCCGGGGTGCTAGGAAGGGGTGAAAAAGAGGAGCTTCTGGGGATGGCAGAGAGGTGTGAAGAGGCTATCGAAAGAAAGCTGTGGTATAGGGGTGGATATTACGATATCTACGGGAAGGATGAAGACAGGATAGTGGTAAAGACTCCTGCTATCTTCTTTCCTATGTATTGTAAGAGCGCAAGTTATGAAAGAGCTGAGATGCTCAAAGAGGTTTACAAGGAATTTAGAGTGCCTTATCCCGTACCGACTTTGTTGCCCGAAGATCCTTCCTTTGACCCTGATAGCTACTGGAGGGGATCAACATGGATAAACATAAACTGGTTTCTATATCAGGCTTTTATCAATTATGGCTTTAAAGATGAGGCAAAAGAGCTCCTTGAGAGCTCTCTAAAGCTTGTTGAGAAAGAGTTCAGAGAGTACTATAATCCTTACACGGGTAAAGGCCTGGGGGCAAAAAATTTTTCATGGAGCACTCTTGTGCTTGACATGACAGACCTATATCAAAAATCTGGGATCTGAGCTATGAAGTGTTCATAAATGGGTGTGGAGAGGCTGTCGTAAAGAAAGTGAGCATTATGTGAAACTCAGGAGCATAACATAATGTAATAAAACAGGAAGATGCTTGTTAGATATGAAGATTGGAGCTATAATCATAGCAGCATTGATGCTTGAATGCCTGCTTTCTGGCTGCATCCACAATAGCGCTGAGGGCATGAGCCTGATCAGAACAGAGGATGGCTTCAAGATATACCTGAACGATAAGTTGATATTCCTTCATTCAAAGGAGAGCCCTGCTATCTCTGTCGGCAGGGGCACAGAGGAGATCGAGATGTACAGAGGAAATTTTGATGTTGAGAACAGGGTTGTAGAGAAGGTTCCACTGGAGAGATATGAGATAGATGAGAATGCGCAGGAAAGTAGTGATCTAACGGTGCGTCTCTTTGATGAGAGAGGATACGGTGTGAAACTGCTTTTTTCCTATAAGAACAGAGAACGCATGGAGATAACATTCAGAGAGAGAGATGAAAACATCAACAGGATCTGGATGAGGATAGCGGCAGAGCCTGATGAGTGCATCTATGGGCTAGGTGAGCAGTACACCTATCTTAACCTCAGGGGACACACTTTTCCAGTATGGGTTTCGGAGCAGGGAGTGGGGAGAAACAAAAACACATACATCACAAAGGTATCTGACATCCGTGATAGAGCCGGTGGAGACTATTACACAACCTACTTTCCACAACCCACGTATGTTTCATCAAGGAAATATCTTCTGCACATGGATAGCACTGGCTATACGGAATTTAATTTTATGAACGATGCTTATCACGAGATCTCCATGTGGGATTATCCTGAGATGATAATAGTGCAAGAGGGAGAAACGTATATTGATCTCCTTGAAGAACTCACTTCATTACTGGGAAGGCAAGAGCCTTTGCCGGAATGGATCTATGATGGGGTTATACTTGGGGTTCAGGGCGGAATCGATATGGTGCTATCAAAACTGGAGAAAGCACAGGAGCATGGCGTTGAGGTCACCGCTCTATGGGTGCAGGACTGGGTAGGGAGAAGGACCACGTCCTTTGGCAGCAGGCTTATGTGGAACTGGGAGGTCAATGCTGCTTTGTATCCAAACCTGGAGGAGGAGATAGAGAGACTCAATGAGAGAGGCGTAAAATTTATGGGCTACATAAATCCATACCTCGCTGAGGGTGGAGAACTGTTTGATGAAGCTCTCACAAGAGGATATCTTGTGTCAAACGCGAGCAAAGAGCCATACATGATAGATTTTGGGGAGTTCTATGGCGGTATAGTTGATCTTACAAATCCGGAGGCATATTCATGGTACAAGGAGATCATAAAGAAGAACATGATAGATATAGGAATGAGCGGCTGGATGGCTGATTTTGGAGAGTATCTACCAGCGGATGCTGTGCTGAAGAATGGCAGCGGAATGGCTATGCATAATGAATGGCCCGCTCTGTGGGCAAAGTTAAACTATGAGGCTCTGGAGGAAACAGGAAATCTGGGCAGAATCGTTTACTTCATGAGATCGGGTTTTACCGGGAGCCAGAAATATTCAACCCTCATATGGGCAGGGGATCAGAATGCAGACTGGTCTCTGGATGATGGTCTCCCCTCGGTGATTCCTGCAGCGCTATCGCTTGGAATGTCTGGCTACGGACTACACCACAGTGATATAGGCGGGTATACTTCGATCTATGGCATAAAGAGGACAAAGGAGCTCTTTATGAGGTGGACGGAAATGGCAGCTTTTACTCCCGTTATGCGAACACACGAGGGGAACCGTCCTGCAGAAAACTGGCAATTCGACAGCGATAATGAGACACTGGAGCATCTCGCAAGGATGACAGGGATACACAGAATGCTGAAGCCCTATCTGAAAGATCTCGTTGAAGAGAACTCTGCGAGAGGGGTTCCTGTGATGAGGCCTCTGTTCCTGCACTATGATAGCGATCCGCGTGTATATGATGAGCAGTATGAGTACCTGCTTGGTGCTGACATGCTGATAGCTCCGGTCTATGAAGAGAATGTAAAGGATTGGCCTGTATATCTGCCACCGGATGAATGGGTCGATATATTCACTGGTGAGGTTTTCTCTGGTGGTACATCGGTGATAGTAGATGCTCCCCTGGGCTTTCCACCAGTTTTTTATAGAAAGGGCTCTGAATACAGAGAACTCTTCGAGCGCATAACGGAAGCTTATGGAGTGTGAAAGCATAAAAGCTCGTGGCTGAAAGGAAAGATTTACAGATCAGCTATCAGCTCAGTAACAACAGCTGCTGCATGCTCAGCTGCAAGATCGCTGTGGCGCCTGTACTGTAAGAGCATGAGAGGGGCAAGGGGGATCTGATCAGAGATCCCTCTAACAGAAAGAAATGGTATCCCTTTTTCTGCAGCCATTTTCGCCATTGGAAAGTTCTCCATTTCCACACAACTTACATCCCTTAACCTGAGATAGGGATACAGTATAAATTCATCAATAATCAGAGGAGTGGTTGTGTAGAACCTCCCATAGTGAACATCGA
>JAXHST010000042.1:0-9323 GCA_034190325.1 Thermoplasmatota archaeon | reverse complement strand
TGAAGGATTTTCCGTAGCGTATTACGATGTTGAGAGTGTTGATGGCCTTGCTGAAGCCAGCTTTCATGAGGTTCTCAGCACCCCCAGCATCATAATAGTGGATGGGAACGATGAAGAGCTCTTCAGCTACAGGGGTGTGGTGCCATCCTATATGGAAATAAAATCATGTTTGAGGGCATAAAGGGTTTCAGAGAGGCATCTTTCCTTGACTGGGATGGAAAAGTAGCCTCGGTCATATTCGTTGGAGGGTGCAACTTCAGATGTCCCTTCTGTCAGAACTATCCATTGGTGTTCAACGATGTGCCGGACTATCCATTCCCTTCAATACAATCATTTTTCGAAGAGAACAGAGATTTCATAGATGGGGTGGTGATAACGGGGGGTGAGCCAACCGTATATAAAGACATAGAGGATCTCTGCTCTTTCCTTAAGGGAAACGGGTTTGAGATAAAGCTGGATACAAATGGTTCTACAGATTTTGACTATACTACAGTAGACTATGTTGCTATGGATGTCAAGGCATCGCTAGAGCATTATGAGAGAGCTGCTGGTGTAAAGGTTAATACTGAGAGGATAAAAAATAATATAAAAAGAGCAATGGCCTTAAAGGAATATGAGTTCCGCACAACCGTTGTGCCCGGCATCATTGATGAAAGATCAATAGAGAGCATAGGCAAAGAGATAGAGGGGGCAAAGCTATGGGCTCTCCAGCAGTTTCAGGGTGAGCACGTTCTGGATGAGAGCTTTAAGATAAAGCCTTATGAGAAGGATAAAATTATGCGTATGAAAGATACAGCTGAGAGTTATGTTAGAGAGGTAATAGTGAGAGGGATATGATCTCCAGGCTTTTTATCAGGTGTCTTCGATCTTTTTTGCGATCTACAACGTTATAAGCCCTCGATTTATTATGTCTGAGGCTGCCTACGGCACATTTATATCCGGCTATTTTTATATCTCCTGTGCTCATGCTTGCAGTCATAGCTCTTGTTTCGCTCATACCCGCTATTATATACCTTGCAATACTCAAAAATACGGAGAAGTACGGAAAAGAGAAGTGGAGGACCGTCTTAGGTGCATTCTTATGGGGAATCATGGCAGCGTTCATCGCAGCTTTTCTTGAACTTTTTGCGGGTTTTTTCATACTGCTCACCTTCAGTTTTACAGCCCTCTTTGTTGCTCCTGTGGTTGAGGAAGTAACAAAGCCTCTGATATTCTTCGGCTCAAAGGAAAAAGAGATAGAGGATAGTATAGTAAAATGCGCATCTGCAGGCATAGGTTTTGCATGTCTTGAAAATTTCTTCTACTTTTTCAGTGCCGAAATTTCTCTGCTGCCCCTCATTGTTTTTATACGCACACTGGATGGTTTCATGATGCATGCAGCAACCTCTGGCTTTACAGGTGCGGGCATATCAAAGGGCTTGCCTGTGCCCTATCTCCTTGCTGCAATGTTAATGCACTCTTTCAGCAATTTTCTGATCTCTTTCGGCATCCTCGGGATAACTGCATCTATACTCTTTTCAATGGCAATCTTTGCCCTGATACGATCTCTCATAATCAGATATGATAGGCTATAATATGATAGATAAATCAGGATAGCAAAATGATTTATTCAGGCAGCCCATTCATTTTATGGGCCGTGCAGATCTTCACACGCATACAAAGCACTCAGGTTTGGGAGTTTTTCCTGTGCTCGGCTTTTATTACCCCGAGTCTGCAACAGAGCCAGAAGATCTTGTCAGGGAATCTGAAAGAAAGGGCTTAGATCTCATATGCATAACAGATCATAACACCATAAATGGGGCTCTAAAGGTAAGGAATAAAAAAGATGTTGTTGTGGGTGAGGAGATCACCACACTTGATGGGGAGCTCATTGGTTTATTCTTGAATGAGGAGATAAAGCCACAATTGAGTGCTGTAGAGACAATAGAGAGAATACATGAGCAGGGAGGCATTGCTGTTGCCCCACATCCATATAGCGTTATATGTAACAGCCTGGGCGACCTTGCTTTTTCTATGGATATAGATGGCATCGAGATCTTCAATGCTTACCATAGAGATGGCTATTCAAATAAGATAGCGCAGACTGAGAGTGCTGAAGCAAACAAGGCTTTTGTTGGTGGGAGCGATGCCCATTACACTGAGATGGTGGGAAATGGATATACGGTATTTGACGGTGTGGATAGTGATGATCTTTATCAAGCATTGAAAAAAAAGAGCACAAAGGCTGCAGGAAACTTAACTCCTTTGCGTCAGGGCATAAAGTGGAGTGTTTGTATCACTGAGTATGGGCTCAGAGCCCTTCTCGGAGAAAACACAGAGCTTCATGTAGAGAAGACTGCATTAAAAAAGAAGATTGCCGGTGTGCTTGGTGGTGCTATATTCCTTCTTCCTCCCGTGGTGATAGGTTGCAGTTTGTTGAGCGACGTCATAGTTAAGCGGATGGGTGAAAGGATGTGGTCGGATTTTACAAGGAAAAATATTTATTCTAATAAATATAATAAGAATTAAGGATAGCTAAATTTCTGGCATTTTCCATCGCCACTGTTTTGGCTATCCTTCTCTTCTTCATTTTATCTTTGTACTGCTTTGACTTGGCTAAAATCTTTAAGCGGCTTCCCCAAAAAGTTTAAAGGAGCTCCACCTCGTATGTCTTACCATCCACTATCGCTTTATACTTTTTTACGTTGCTCTCTTTTTTATTCTTGCCTTCGTCCTTATTGTCCTGTGACTGTGAAATCGGAACGCCTTTGAGAAAGCTCTCAGCTATCTCTGGATATAGGGCATAGGATATCACATCCTCTTCCCTCTTCATCAGCCCCTTGCTCTCCGCCTCCTCTCTCAGCTCCTTTAGCTTTGGTGGTATAAGAGCTCCTGGCCTTTCATTTACAATCATATCCTTCCAGTTCTTTCCAAGAATCTTCTCCTTAAACTCATCGCTTATCTCTACTGGCGGTTTTCCATAAAGGCCACGGACATAGTCCTTTACCTCCTTTATGACCATCTTATACCTCTCCCCATTGACAACATTCATCACAGCCTGCGTACCAACAATCTGACTTGTTGGCGTCACAAGTGGTGGATAACCGAGGTCCTTCCTTACTATTGGTACCTCCTCCAGCACCTTTTCGTATAGCTCAAGCTTTTTCATGTTCTTCAGCTGCATCACAAGGTTGGAGAGCATGCCACCAGGTATCTGATGGAGAAAGACCTCACTATCTATCATCAGTGATCTGTCTGAGTAGTACTCTTTATACTTCTCCAGGACCTTTGAGAAATAGCGCTTTAGTTCTATCAGCTTCGTCATATCGTAGCCAGTATCTCTGTCAGCATAACCCCTCAAAGCCTCAACGAGGCTTTCTGTGGGTGGCTGAGATGTACCCCCTGAAAAGGGTGATATGGCTGTATCTATGAAGTCAGCTCCAGCCTCTGCTGCTTTCAGAGCGCTCGCTATAGCCATACCGCTTGTTGAATGGGTATGAAAGTTAACCCTTATCTTTGTCTCATCCTTTATCCTTTCAACAAGCTCATATGTTAAAGATGGTCTTATAATACCAGCCATATCCTTTATGCATATTGTATCACATCCCAAACCCTTCAATTTCTTTGCCACATCAACGAAGTAATCTATGTTATGGGCAGGGCTTATCGTATAACATAGCGCTCCCTGAGCTTCAGCACCATATTCTTTAACAGCTTTTATTGAGCTCTCCATGTTTCTTACGTCGTTTAAAGCATCAAATATCCTGAATATTTTGCAGCCATTCTTTACCGCAAGCCTTATGAACTCTTTCACAATGTCGTCACCGTAAGCTTTGTAGCCAACTATGTTTTGCCCCCTTTCGAGCATCTGTATCGGTGTGTCTGTTGCACTGAGCTTTTTAAGCCTCTCCCAGGGATCCTCACCGAGGTAACGCATGCACGAGTCAAATGTGGCACCTCCCCATGCTTCTAGCGCCCTATAACCTATGGAATCAAGGCCCCCAAGAGCAGGGATCATATCCTCTGTTTTCATCCTTGTGGCTATCAAAGATTGCTGAGCATCTCTCAAAACTGTTTCAACAAGTTCAACCATGGGTATAATGCGATTGCGTCCTTATTAGTCTATCACATTACCGTCTACGCTTTTGTTCCATGGTCAGATCTCAGGCACAGGAATATCTTAACATCATAGAGTATGCCAGGAAAATGAATCGCTGCCATAAAAAAATAAAACCCTCCTCATTTTCTTCAGACAATAACTCAGAGATCACCCCCTCTCAGGAGAACTCCCAGCGAATAGTGGCAGATCGTAATCCTTTTGAGGGAGAGTGGGATAAGAAAAGAATTTATGCTCTGTGTGATGTTTGCGGTGTGCTTTATTTTTCCCCGAGATATAAGGAAGAGAACTCCTTGGCTGTCCTGGGGCTACGCTTTACAGAGTAATGATATGGGAAAGTATACCTGTGAGAAAAATTATAAGAGGGATGTGAGAAGATGAAAACAACATTGCTTATGGCAGCAATAGTAGATACAGGGAAAGATATATTGGATATGAAGACATTTATAGCTATGAGCAATTTAATACCAAAAAATGTAATACCAAAAAATGAGCCTGTGCTGGGCTATGAGCCCGGAAGCATGTGGAGAGAGGTTTTAAAAAAGAGAATAGATGAGTTGAAGAGCCAGCGAATAGAGATACCGCTTATAATAGGAGGGAAGGAAGTAAAGACGGGAATAATGGGCAAAAGCATTATGCCGCAAGAGCACAAACATGTGCTTGCTGAATACCACAAAGCAGGTAAGGAAGAAGCAAAGCTTGCCATAGAAACAGCACTTGAAGCAAAAGAAACATGGAACGAGCTTTCATTTACGGATAGGATCTCAATCTTCAGAAAGGCCGCAGACCTTCTCTCAACAAAATGGAGATGCACACTAAATGCTGCTACTATGCTCGGGCAGAGTAAAAGCGCGCATCAGGCAGAAATAGATTCTGCCTGTGAACTTGCAGACTTTCTGAGATTTAACTCATACAATGCTCTCAGAATATACGAAGAGCAACCGGTTCAAGCTCCTGGTGGCTGGAACGAGATTGAATACAGACCGCTTGAGGGATTTATATTTGCGATAACCCCCTTCAATTTCACAGCGATTGGTGGGAATTTACCAACCGCCCCTGCAATAATGGGGAATGTTGTGGTATGGAAGCCTGCAAGCACTGCAGTATATTCGTCGTATTTTATTATGAAATTGCTTCAGGAAGCAGGTTTACCTGATGGTGTGATAAATTTCATTCCAGGTAACAGCGCAGAGATAGGTGAAACTGTGCTCTCTCATCCTGAATTGGCTGGGGTGCACTTCACTGGATCAACAGAGGTCTTTCAGACAATATGGGAAACCGTAGGTAAAAACATAAGAAATTACAGAACATATCCCAGACTTGTGGGTGAGACGGGGGGCAAAGATTTTGTGGTTGCTCATGAATCTGCAGATGTAAAATCACTCGTTTTTTCTCTGATGCGAGGTGCGTTTGAGTATCAGGGTCAAAAGTGTTCTGCCACTTCTAGAGCTTACATACCTGAAAGTATGTGGCCAGAGGTTGAGAATGAGCTTATCAAAAATTTAAAGAGGGTAAAAGTTGGACCTGTGGAGGACTTCTCAAACTTCATGAACGCTGTGATAGATAAGAGTTCTTTTGAGAAGATAAAAGGATATATAAAAATTGCCAGAGAAAGCAAAGATGCAAAGATAGTATTTGGAGGGGGTTGCGATGACTCCACAGGTTACTTTGTCGAGCCTACAGTTATATTGACATCTGATCCTAACTTCATAACGATGAGGGAGGAGATATTCGGACCTGTATTAACCATATACCTTTATGATGATTTTGAAAAGGTGCTTGATCTGTGTGATAAGACCTCTCCATATGGGCTAACAGGATCCATCTTTGCAAGAGATAGGAAAGCTATAGCGCTCGCTAAGAAGGTTCTTGTGAATGCTGCAGGGAACTTTTATATAAATGATAAAACTACAGGATCTGTGGTTGGTCAGAACCCCTTTGGAGGCTCAAGAGCTTCAGGGACAAACGATAAAGTAGGTAGCTCCGTAAATCTTCTGAGATGGGTATCCCTAAGATCCATAAAAGAAAATTATCTCCCACTAGAAGATTTCGAATATCCATTCATGAAAGAGGTTTAGTGCGATTGGAGCGCTTTCCATCAACTGATCTGAGAAAGCTTCTCCTATAAGCAAAATAATCAATATGCATGGATACAGAAAAGAGCATTTCCAGAGTTCAGAGAAGCGATGCTGTGAGCAGGGCTCCTGGTTATCTTAGAGGAGAGATCTAAGTGCTACCAATGGTCTTTGATGGAAAGAAATGCTACGGATTTATAGACGAAAGATTGCTCATATCAACAAAGTTACACACAAATCACAGATAAAGGGGTTTGATGTTAGAGTGTAGAGCCCAGAACTCTATGATGGAAAGCAATTCCACCAGGCAGATGCGCATAATGAACCCCTGCGGGAACAGAGGGCATATCACATTCTGGCATAGCATTATATGTGGATATAGAAGAAATAAACTACCAGATCCTAAATAGTTAGAGAGATATACTAACTTCACTATAACAACCATGCAGAGGATATATGATACTGATGAAAAGGGAAGAGCATACTACCAGCTTGATGATTTCATGCTCTCCCTGCGGCAGCTAACCCATTGCGAGAGGAGCTACTCCTGCTCTCTAACAGTGCCCGTTGATGTGACTGAAGCGATAAAGTCCGCAAAAAAGGAAAAAAAGATAACGATAACAGCCATGGTTGTCAGAGCATCAGCAATAGCACTGAAGCATCACCCTATACTGGCAGGGAGATGGTTGGAGAGAATTGATCGGGTGTATCTACCAAAAAGCATAAAGATATTCCTTCCCGTGCAGGTGGGAGACTTTTCAAACGGCGTGTGGATAGATGGCGCTGATAAAAAAAGCATTGTTAAGCTCGCAGAAGAGTTAAATGAAAGGGTAAAGAAGGCAAAGAAAGAGCCAGAGGGACAGCTCTTTCCCTTAGAGCCCTTTTTTACGATATCAAATGTGGGTACTTTAGGTATGATTGATAATGCCTCAGCCCTGCTTACTGGCGATGTTGTTAGCTCGCTCATCGTGTGCTCGGTGATAGAAAAGCCGTGGGTGGTTGATGGCAGGATAGAAACGAGAAAGATTATGAACCTCACAATGGTCTGGGACCACTTTGCGGTGCTGGCGAGCACTCCGGCTGAGTTTTTAAATGAAGCAAAAAACTTGCTTGAAAAACCAGAAGTGCTGTGAGCAAAGCGCCCACGTCTCACTATCTCCTCAAGACTCTATCTCTATGCCGCCATTGGTCGTTTTTATATCGATTCTGTAGATTGGAGAGCCAGCATGCGCTATCAGCTTGTCCTCTGAGATCTCATCTATAACAATAGATATGTCGTCATCGAGCTCTATTCCCCCGTTGGAAGTCACTGCATGAATGACGACGTTGCTGTAATCTGGAGAGCTTATGCTAATACCTCCATTCGTCGTTTCAAGAGATATATTTCCTATCCTTTTCAGGTCAACCTCTAAACCGCTATTTGTTGTATCAGCGCTTAGATTCTGAAATCTTGAAGCTCCTACTTTAATCCCTCCGTTTGTGGTATGAAGCTTTGCATACCCCCCATCAACCTCTTTTATATATATCCCGCTATTAGTGCTCTCTGCTTCCAGTATCCTGACTTTACTCAATCCCTCTACGGTTATTCCCCCATTGCTCGACTTCAGAATGACTTCTGAAGTGCTCTCCGGCACCATAATCCTGTATTCAACAGATACCCAGCCCGACTCTCCAGGGCGTTCTGTTGTTACTACACCAAGCTCATCAGCGCTTTCTATGATGTCTATCTCTATATAATCCAGGAGAGGCTCGCTAGAGGCACGCTTAGTGTAATCAAGCTCAATCCTGTTTTCGTTCCATCCTTTTATGGCTATACCCCCGTTTACATTGTTTATGCTCACCCTCTCCTTAGGCTCAAGATATCTCGTTTCTGAAATTTCTGAAACGATGTGCTCATTTCCAAAGATCCAGTCCTCATCCCGATCAACGCTCATTTGATAGAGAGGAGAACAAACAGATCCGAGCACAGCAGCTATGCAGAGCACAGCAATGACCCTCCCGACCCCTCTGCTCCTTTTTGAGATGTAGTACGCAAGGATTATGAGAAGGCCGCTCACCATTATGGGCACTGCCAGGTACTCAATACGGATGCTGGAAACAAACAGTGAAAGAAAAACCCCTATTCCCAGGGAGATCTCCCCCAGGATCTCAAGTCCTTTTGTCTCTGTTTTCAGAGCCCTATCAAGGATCATAAGAGCTATGCCTATAATACCGAATGCCAGAGCCCATGCATAAGGGGTTTCCACGTAAGCTGCAAGCACCCAAAGTGCCCCTGCAACAACCAGTATTGTGCCAAGAATGAGAGGCCACTCCTTATTTCCCCCTTTTTCCACATCAAACTCTTCTCTGGAGGATAGGAGAGTAATAAGGCAGATTATAGCCAGTATCGTGCCTATCGGAACGTTAAATAGCCCTAGAATTGATACACCAATACCCAGGCCCCATGACCATGGCGCGCCTGTTGAAGCCCCAGCAGCTGCCAGGATCTGAAGGATCCCCACAATTACGAAAGCACCAAAGAACAGGGAGAAAAAAGAAAGCACAAAAGACGGCATCCCCTCAACAAAACCTGCTATCATACCCGGGATCACAAGAAAAACCGCAGAGGTCAAAAGGTTTATAACCCCCTGAAGGATCAGCAGCACTGCAGCTAAGGATCTTTTCATGCATTTTAAGCAGTATATCCCCTTATATAACTTTTTGTTAGGTCTGCTTTCCTTTTCTTCCTTTATAAAGCTTTAAGCAAAATGGAAACGAATAAATATAACTACAGATATACACCGTTTGATAATAATGTGCGCCATATCGGTGCCTGAAGAGGGGTCTGCGGGCGACTCTGAACAGCCGCCACCAAAGCGGTCTTTTCTGGATGCTTTTTTAGCATCCAAGGGAGCAGACCTCAAAGAGATAGAAGCGGTGAAGAAGGTTTACCCGATGAGGGTAACCAGACACTTTTTGGGGCTTATGCAGGAAAAAGATGACCCCATATGGAAACAGTGCATACCCGGCAAAGAGGAGCTGCACGACTCAAATAGAGAGGACCCCCTTATGGAGGAGAGAGATTCAAAGACCTCCTGCCTTGTGCACCGCTACCCTGATAGGGTTCTCTTGCTCGTGAGCTCGAAGTGCGCCATGTACTGTAGATTCTGCAC
>JAXHST010000041.1:0-4465 GCA_034190325.1 Thermoplasmatota archaeon | reverse complement strand
AAAGATGGTTCTGAAGAGCAGGTTTGCGGATCAGATAAGGATTATCATGCTTGATGGCATAACCCTGGGGGGCTTTAATGTTATAGATATAGATGAGCTCCACAAATCTGTTGAAAGACCTGTAATAAGCATAACCAGGGATCTGCCAGATGAGGAGAAGGTTAGAGAGGCTTTGATCAGGTACTTTGATGACTGGGAAGAAAGAGTGGAGATCATAGAGAGGCACCCTCTCGTAGAGGTTGAGACAACCTATAAGCCTATCTACATAAAATTTTGTGGCATTGAAGAAGAAGAGGCAAAGAGAGCGGTTAAGAATTCCATAGTGAGAGGATGCATCCCGGAGCCTGTAAGGTTGGCGCACGTAATAGCCAGCGCCTTTGTGCTCGGGGAATCCAGAGGTAATGCGTAATCTTGCATCAATCAACAATTATTTATTCCACTTTTTCCTTACCCTTTGTGGAAGAGATAAAAGAGCGTGTAGAAAAAGATGGCGTTGAGTTCATAAGCCTGCAGTTCTCAGATCTTCTGGGGCTGGTTAAAGAGGTCGTTATACCTGTGGAAGAGCTTGGTGATACGCTAAGTTATGGTGCATGGTTTGATGGCTCCAGCATAGAGGGCTTTGCAAGGATACAGGAGAGCGATCTGTTCTTAAAGCCTGATGAAAGCACGTATGCGATAGTGCCGTGGCAAAATGAGGGAAAGACCGCACGCTTCATATGTGATATATACAACAAAGATGGTAATCCCTTCCCATATGATCCGCGACACATACTGAAGGAAGAGATTGAAAAAGCCAGAGCTTCTGGCTACACATACAATGTTGGACCTGAGCCGGAGTTTTATCTGCTAAATGAGGATCTCTCGCCCTTAGATGCGGGAGGCTACTTTGATATGTCTTCATATGCGGGCTATTCTCTTATAAAGGAGATTGTGAGAGCACTGAAGAGCTTTGGTATAGCGGCAGAGGCTGCGCACCACGAAGTTGGCAGAGGGCAGTATGAGATAGACTTTAACTATGGAGAGGCATTAACAACGGCAGATAGAATAATAACTCTAAAGTATGCAGTAAAGAAGATAGCACAGATGAGAGGCTTTGTGGCAACATTTATGCCAAAGCCATTCAGAGGAGCTCCTGGCAGCGGGATGCATGTTCATCAGAGCTTATCAGACCTCAAAGGGAAAAATCTTTTTTATGATGGAGATGATAAATATGGCCTATCTGCTCTGGCGTACAATTTTATTGGGGGACAGATGGCGCACATAAAGGAGATGTGCTTATTTCTCTGCCCGACGGTTAACTCATACAAAAGGCTTGTCCCGGGTTTTGAGGCCCCTGTTTACATATCATGGGGGTCTATGAACAGAAGTGCTCTTATAAGGGTTCCTAAATGGTTCGGCGCAAAAGAGGATAGCGCAAGGATAGAAATAAGGTGTGCTGACCCTGCATGCAACCCGTATCTGGCTTTTGCTCTAATGCTCTCTTCAGGGCTCGAGGGGATTCAGCACAGGATAACACCACCTCAACCGAGGGAAGAGAACATATATTCTTTAGACAGCTCCGCACTCAGCGAAAGGGGTATAGAACCTCTTCCAAGCTCTTTGTTTGAAGCTATAGCAATGTCTCAAAAGAGTGATATGTGCAGGAGAGTTATAGGAAAAGATCTGTTCAGAAGGTACATATCAGTGAAGGAAAAAGAGTGGAATGATTTTAAGATAGAAGTTACAGAATGGGAGAGAAAGAGGTATGGAGAGATCTACTGAGCTAAAGTCAGATAGTTTAATCTTTGTTAAAAGAATACTTCAAGCGCAATCTGAGCCGTTTTTCCTCAGATAAGAGAAGATTCGGATGGAGAATAAGACAGAGAGGACAGAAGAGAGCAAGCTCCCTTTTCATAGCTGCGCAGCATTTTCTTTGCCAAGAGAACTATAGGTTAATTTTGTCTCAATGTCGCTTATTCTTCAGTATACTAGGAAGATTGAGAGGCGTGTGATAGCCTTTCTTTAAACAGTCAGCCATAAAAATTTAAGTATAAGCAGCGCTGCATAAACTATTTATGTTGTGTCTCTGATACTGGCCATGATCCTGCTGTGGAGGTAACGTGGTCAGAAAAATAGGAATAGTAATAGCAGGTATCCTCCTTTTGCTCTTTCTCTTCTCATTTATCAGGTTTGGTTGGATAGGTGGAATGATTGTGATTATTATTTATATACTCGTGGGCGCCATAGCACTGTATGAATCTTTTCTTCTCCCTATGACAAATCCGGCAAATCCCAGAATAGCATCGCCATTTCTATATGATACGATTACAGCCCTCTTACCCGGGCATGATGTTGAATCTCTATCATCCATTGTCGATAGGGTGGGTATCAGAGGTGGAATGCGTGTTTTAGAGATAGGAAGCGGGACTGGCTGGTTCAGTATACGGATAGCTCAGATTATGGATCTCAGGATCGATGGCGTAGATGTATGCGAGAAGATGCTTAAAAGAGCTAGAGAAAAGGCGGTGAGGTCGGGCGCAGAGGTAAATTTTCATCTGGGAAGCGCTGAGAATTTAGAGTTCAGGGATTCAACATTCGATGTGGTATGCGCTATATACTGCATGAATGTGGTTCACGATAAAGATGTAGCATTGGGGGAGATGGTTCGTGTGACAAAGCCCTCCGGCAAGGTAGCTATTTATGTGCCTAAGCCACTCTTCTCTCACATGCTGGATGGAAAAATTTACGCTGAAAAGATGTGCGATCTTGGCCTGAAAGATGTCAGAGTGGATGAGATAAACCTTACATCTTTGCTCATCCACGGGCGCAAATAAAGGGTTGCCCAACCATTGCCTACCATGGGTATAAAAAGCTATGTTTGCCAAGGGGGCACTCTGGTCTTATCCCACACTTTCTACAGCCAAGCTCAATCCTGCATAGATTGAACAGGATTATGGAAAATATAAAGAGAAAGAAGAACAACCTATCGATAATCCATAGTCCTATTGCAGGAACGACATATAATATGACCCAGAGCAACATAACCATCCTCAATTCCCATTGGTACCACCTTCCCTCCCTCTTTTTAAAAAGTATTTTAGCAACAGTGCCTCCAAATAGTATGCATGGTTTGCCATAATAGATGCATCTGGTGCACACGAGATATCTTATAGCTATGTACATGGCTATAGCATATATCAGGTATCCCACAGAGAGCAGCCTCACATCTCTCATTCCGTATGCTCCAACTGCTATTGAGAGGATGTACAGGAAAGATATAAAAAAGTTCCTAACCATAGGGATAGATGCAACAGAAATTCTTCTATGCTCCATAATGTAATCTCACCCCGGTATGGCTAGCGTACCAAAAACCCACATCTACTGTTCTACCCATCTTTTTCAGAATTCTTCCGGAAATGCTTAAACCTCTGTATCTTTTACCAATCACAGGCGTAATAAAATTTCCCATAAAAGGTATATAGCTACACATTTAAAACTATATCCTCAGTTAGAATATGGAGGATATATCCAGTCTTATCCCACATCACACTTTATCATATCATACTTTGTTTACGATATTGATACCATCAGCACACAGCGCAGTGACATATACAAACGAACTGAAAGCCTTTGTGTGCTTGCATAGTGTGAATTGCCAGGCTCTTTAAATGTTATCGCATAGAGAGCTTACTTTGCTCTCCAGCCACCATCTATTGTCAGCAGCGTCCCGGTGACGTATCTTGAGTCGTCGCTAGCCAGATAGAGCATTCCCTTTGCGATATCCTCTGGCTTACCTATCTCTCCCATGGGCACCATACCAGTTATGAGCTGTGGATCTTTGAAGAGATCCTGCGTCATCCCTGTTGTGATGCCTCCGGGGCAGACGGCATTGTTCACCATAATATCCTTTTTTCCAAAAGTCTTCACAGCTTCGCTCACCGCTCTATCAACATCATCCTGTGTGGAGACAAAATAGAGGTGTGAGCTAAGGTGGAAAGAATACATAAATATAAATAAAGTATCAAACAGATTTGGTTTATATGAGAGAAGCTGAAATAGAGCGTATAGCGAAAGAGACGAGGATAAGCATAAACCCTAATGTTGACGGATCCGGGAAAGGAGATATAGAGAGCGGGATAGAATTCTTCGATCATATGCTTGAGAGTTTTGCTAGAGGTGTAGAGGCAACTCTCCGCGCAAAAGTGCTCTATGGTAGATCAGACAGGGCTGAGGCTCTGTTCAAGGCGTTTGCCAGGAGCATGAATGGCACTTGTGAAATGGAGGACAAAGGTGTGCGAAGCACAAAAGGGGTGATGTGATGGATTACATGGATGATATGGATGATATAATGGTAGGCATAGTGGATTATAGCGCTGGCAACACAGGCTCTGTGAGCAGGGCAATAGGGTTTCTGGGAGGCAGGTATAAAATAGTAAGGGAAAGCTCAGATCTTTATGATGTGGATAAGCTCATATTGCCAGGTGGG
>JAXHST010000040.1:0-2113 GCA_034190325.1 Thermoplasmatota archaeon | reverse complement strand
TGATCACATTCCTTATGACTTCAATTGGCGCAAAGAAGGCATAGTAAACAACTGTGTTATAAAATCTCTCAGCCAGGTGCCATGCTGTTGTTGTCCTCACGGTTTCAATTGTCATTGGTGCTGCACTGGGTGCACCACTCTCTGGGGCGGTTAGACTTTGAGGACCTGCTTTATCAAACCCTCCTATAGTCTCTTTTATGGTATCCCAAATAGTTGGCTCTTGTGCTTTTGCCTCCTGCACAACGGAATGGGGGATAGCTAACACCAAAAAAGAGAACATCAGAAACAATCCTGTGAGCAGAGCGACCTTCTTTACCATAATAATATATTATATCTTAAAATATTTAATATTTTTTGTTCTTTTTATCGCTTGCTTTTTTGTTCTTGGGGTTCTGCAATCCAGACGCTCGTTGAGAGAACAGAGCTCCAGAACTTAACCAAAAGTTTAATATGCTATAAAAACAATATAAATTCATGAAAGCTCTATCTGTTGTGCTGTGTGTAGCGCTCTTTTTTGCCGGTGTGCCACTGATCAAGGCTCAGGAACAACCTGCAGTTGCTCCGCCCGTAACTGAGCAACCGGTGATACCCCCTGATATTGCAAAGGAATTAGGTAACCTTGGTATGGCTCCTCTGATATCTCTGGGTCTTGATTTCATTTTTGCTGTGGTAAACGGAGTTATAGCTTTTGTGATGGTTGTGTTAGGGGCGCTCTGGGCTAAAGGATTAGGATCATTTCTAAGCTTATTGATGGCCTGGATCTGGGTTTTTCAGAGCATCGTTCCAATCCTTACGTACATCAAAGGGCTATCCCATCTAGCGCTCTGTGTTGGGAGATACACGCCTGTATTTGCGTGCGTTCCAAACCTATATAACGCTGTAAAGGTAACCCTACAGATCATAGGTATCTGAGATCTCTTTCCTTAGCCCGATGATCGGCGAAAAGATAAAGATCGGCTAAAACCGATAAGATAAGGTCTTGAGGATCACAATAAAGAAACATCGGAAAACAGACGACTGTAGGGCCTGCTGTTTCCTGTCGTAGAGCTGCATGGTATGAGCAGATATGCTCCACACCGTCGCGCTTGAGGCAAAGAACAAAGAAAACAGCCAGGAAATAAGTAGCACCCTGCTCAAAACGCAAAGCGGGGATATGCGAAGTAACCATGGATCTCTTTATGATGCACTTACAGGGATCAACTGAGGACTATTATGTTTTGCATGTTAGATCTAAACCTATTAAAAATGACGTCTAAAAACGGTGTGATGTTCCTTTGAGGAGCGGGGTGGAAGGGAAGGGAAATCTGAGCGAAAGTGCGCTCCCCTGCTCTCCTCTCTCATCAGGGCAGCCTCAGCCATGAGGCGCCCGACAAGCACCATATTGTCCATGGATATGGATCCGTGGTGTGAGGCAAGGATCATAACAGCTTTCTCTAAACCTTTACGATCCCGTATTATGCCCACTTCATTCCACATGAGAGATCTAAGGGCAGCAAGGCTCAATGTCGATGGAGATTTTATCCCCTCCAGGCCCCTCAGATGCACAGGATCCTCTGTGGCCTGCATGCTTTCTTCCGCGCCCTCCTCTATTCGCTGCGCTATTCTCCTGCCGAAAACAAGAGCTTCTATCAATGAGTTTGACGCCAGTCTATTGGCGCCATGGATCCCAGTGCACGCAACCTCGCCGCAGGCAAAGAGCCCCTGAATGTTTGTCTCTCCCCACTCATTAACCTTAACACCGCCCATCATGTAATGGGCTGCAGGAGCAACAGGTATCAAGGACCTTGTTATGTCAATGCCATGCTCCATGCAGAAATGATAGATACCAGGGAAACGTGTTGATACAGAGGGTAGATGGGTAGCATCAAGAAAAACGTGGTCCGATTGCGTTTTCCTCATCTCCATCACTATGCTCCTCGTGACCACATCTCTCGGCGCAAGCTCGTTATGCGTAAAGCGATCTCCATGCGCGTTGAGCAGGATACCGCCCTCACCCCTCATCGCCTCTGAGATGAGAAAGGGCTGTGTGCCTGGAAGGCACAGTGCTGTGGGATGGAACTGAAAGAACTCCATGTCTGTGATCTCAGCACCTGCCCGGAAGGCCAGAGCAACC
>JAXHST010000004.1:0-2607 GCA_034190325.1 Thermoplasmatota archaeon | reverse complement strand
AAACATTTTGTCAGGGTTATAGATGCCACCGCAAAGGATGACATCGCACCTATAGGACCTATAACCCTCGATGTAGAAGATCCTTTCAATGATACCCCTTGTATGAAAGCATTTATTGGAAATGGAGTTGAGCAAGGACATAGGCACAGCATGGTGTATTCTATGGCAACTCTTTCAAAGTGGACCTCAATACCGAAAGAAAGAGCCCAGGAGGCGATTAAAGAAGCCCTGGAAAAAAGCAAAGCTGACAATGCCCGAATAGATAGCGAGATGAAAAATGTTGAAAGTTTGTATACGAACGAGAAAAGGAAGTTCAGTTGTAAGACATTGAGAGAAGAATTTGAAGGATTTTGTGATAAGGAGCATTGCCCTGTGTGGAAAGGGATCACACCGAAAAAGAAGGGTAAAAAGGGAAAGAATGGAAAGGAAGAGGATACGAAAGAAGAGAAAGAAAAATTGTCCTTTAGATCGCACCTGGAGAAAGAGGGAAGACTTTATTTAGAGGTATTCACAAAGGACCAGGAATTTAAGTTTGCTTTCTTAAATGACGCTGGTGAGATAGAGTTAATAGACCGGATAGAAACGGAGCCATACCCAACAGTACCTGTAAAGCTTCCTATGAGAAACGGAGAATACATGCGGGTTGTGAAAATGCCAGATGATGATATCCTAACCGCACCTCTCTTAAGCCCAGAGGAGCTATTAAAGGAGATTGAGGGACATATACGGAAGTATTGTGATATGAACGAGCTGGACATTAAAATGGTTACATATTATGTGCTCTTCACATGGTTCTATGAAAAGGTCAACACATGCGGTGTGCTGCGCTTTTTGGCTGACACAGGCAAAGGAAAGTCCAGGATGAATACTGTAACCGGAGACTTGAGTTTTTATCCTTTATCTGTTGCCGGTTCAGGCAGCCTGTCAGGAGCTATGAGACAAAATGAATTATGGCGCGGGACTATGATAATGGATGAAGCAGATTTTGAGAAGGGAAAGGAAGGAGCATGGACCAAGTATATAAATCTTGGATTTGAAAAAGGAAAGTACTTTGCACTATCAGATAAGCAGAACCCAAAATATCAGGAGTGGTTTGACCCGTATAGCCCAAAGATTATAGCAATGAGAGAACCATTCAGGGATAACGCAACAGAGGGAAGGCTGATCTCTATATCTCCTTATGAAACTACATCTCTGGATATTCCTGTGATCCTGGAAGATGATTACCAGAAAGAAGCTATGACTCTCCGAAACAAGATAGCTAAATTTGTTATCCTTCACTGGAACGATGTAGATGGAAAAAAGATGGTAGACTTCAAGGATCTTGGATTGGAGCCCAGGCTCCGGCAGTTGGCTATGCCCATATCAATTATCTTTCAGTTATGGGAGGAAGGAGTTGAAGAGTTCAGGAACTATCTTACAAAGAGACAACTGGAGATCAAGAAGGTCCGAGCTCTATCGTGGGAAGGTTCTGTGTTTAACTTTGTTTATTCCCTGGCAAGTGGAGAAGGGGATGTGGGAGATGAATTTGAAGGTTGCCATGACGCAGATGGAGAGCTTTTAGCTGTAACTCCCAGCATGGTGGCAAAGGCGTTTAATACAACAGCTAAAAATGTAACTGACGCTTTAAGGAGCATTGGTTTCGAGGTTGAACATGACAATATAGTTGTAAGTAGAAGGGTTGGAGAAGAGATCAAGGGAAAGAGAAAGACCATAAGAAAATATGTTCTCCCTAATGAAAACACATGGAATGAGATTGTGCGGAGATATTATTACAATGAAGATAATGGAATAGAGATCCCAGAAATACCAGAAATTTTGGAAGGAAAACACTATTTCATTCCATTCATTCAGAAAAAAATAGATGAAAAAAATGTTACATATGTTACGAATGTTACGGACCCCCATACAGAGGAAAAAAATGAACAACCGGTTTTGGGCAATAATTTACTTGATTTGCAGAATAGTAGTTCTCGTTTTGTTGAAAAATCGGAAGCAAATTTCCTAACATACACAAAGAACCCTGTGTGTAGGAGCGTAACATCCGTAACAAGTGTAACAGAATCTCAAAAAAATGAAACAGATCAACCAGAGGATCTGCTGAAGAACGATCCCCAGGTTATAGGGTATGAGAATAAGTTGAGAGAGATTTTCAACCATAGCAGTGACAAAAACTCTTTTTTGAATATAGCCTGGCATGAAACTGGTTTGGATAGCGGCAAGCTGAAAAAAGTATGGGAAGAATTGAGGGGATCTTTTCATTATACTGATGAAACAGAACAAACGGGGGATCTTTCTAAAAAGCTCATAGAGATAGCCAAAGAATGCGGGGCAACCGCATCGAACGGGGCAAGCGCAGCAGAAGTCATAATGAAGGCTGTTGAAAAGGGTATAAAGAAAGATGAGGCTATACAGGTCTTCCACGATCTCCAGATATCCGGGTTGATAAGAGAGTGTGCTCTGGGTAGGTTTGTGCTGGAGGGATCTTCATGAGCAATAGAAAGATAGCAGTGGCTTCAAAGATTGCACCGGATCTTTACAAAAAGGTTGAGAAATTCCAGAAGCAGCACAAAATTAAGACAAAAAGCCAGGCTCTTGAAATTATCC
>JAXHST010000039.1:0-3365 GCA_034190325.1 Thermoplasmatota archaeon | reverse complement strand
CTCATGGACGTAAAGACCTTGAGCTATCTGCTGAAGTATGATAGTGTTTTTGGACCTCTGAACCATAAAGTAGAGGCAGGAGAAAATAGTATAGTGGTTGATGGCAGAGAGATAAAAGTAACAGCAGAGAAGGATCCTGAAGCTCTGCCATGGAGCTCTATGGGTGTTGATGTTGTGATAGAATCAACTGGAAGGTTTACTGATAGAGAGGGAGCAAGCAAGCATCTGAAGGCTGGAGCGAAAAAGGTAATAATATCTGCACCTGCAAAACAGCCTGACATTACCATTGTGATTGGCGTTAATGAGAAGAGCTATGATAAGAGCAAGCACAACATAATATCCAATGCATCCTGCACAACAAATTCTCTTGCCCCCCCTGTTAAGGTTCTTGATGAGCTTTGTGGTATAGAAAGGGGATTTATGACCACCGTGCACGCTTATACCAATGATCAGAGCCTCCATGATTTCCCGCACAAGGATCTGAGAAGAGCAAGAGCTGCAGCAGTATCAACGATACCGACAACAACAGGAGCAGCAAAGGCTGTTGGTGAGGTGCTGCCACATCTAAAGGGAAAGATGACAGGCATATCTTTAAGGGTGCCTGTGATAGATGGCTCAATAACAGATTTCGTTGCAGTGGTTAGAGAGCAGAAGAGCGCTGAGGAGATAAATGCTGCCTTTAAGAGAGCAAGCGAAAATGAGCTCAAAGGCATAATGGATTACACTGAAGAGCCTATAGTCTCAAGGGATATAATCGGGAATCCGCACTCTGCAACAATTGATGGCCCGAACACAATGGTCATAGATAACATGGTAAAGTTCCTCTCATGGTATGATAACGAATGGGGCTATTCAAACAGGCTTGTGGATCTGATAAAGCTAGTGGTGTGATGCCATGTTCTTCACTCTGGATGACTTTGATGTAAAGGATAAAACGGTCATTGTTAGGGTTGACATAAATAGCCCCCTTGACCCGGAGACTCTGGAGATACTTGATGTAACCCGCATAGAGGCATGCGCTCCAACTATAAAAGAGCTCTCTGATAAAGGAGCAAAAGTCGTAGTGCTGGCGCATCAGGGCAGACCCGGTGAGTGGGATTTTGTTCCGCTTGATAGACATGCTAAAGCAATGAGCAGAGTCCTTGGCAGAGATGTTAAGTTTGTTGACGATATATTCGGGCAGAAGGCAAAAGAAACAATAAAAGCAATGAAACAAAAGGACATAATAATTCTGGGCAATGTGAGAGGTTACAAGGAGGAGACAGCAAAGAAGAGCGCGGAAGAGCTCTCAAAATGCGACATGGTCCGAGAGCTGAACTCTGTTGCTGATTACTTTGTCAACGATGCTTTTGCGGCATCGCATAGGTCGCAGGCTTCTTTGGTTGGCTTTCCTTACGTGCTCCCTTCAATGGCTGGCAGATTGATGGAGAAGGAGCTGAAGACTCTGAGCAAAGTCTTTGAGAGCCCTGAGAGACCGTCCCTCTTCTTCTTTGGTGGGGCAAAGTTTGATGATGCCATAGAGATGATAGAGAAGCTGAAGAAAAGGAGCATAGCAGATCACATAGCTCTTGTAGGCATGGCTGGCGAAGCTTTTGTAGCTGCTAAAGGCGTGAACTTTGGAAGGACTATGGAGCTCCTCAAGGGGGATTTTGAGAGAGCAAGGAAGCTCATTGATGATAGCATACTTTTACCCATAGATTTCGCTTACGCCAAAGAGGGTAAAAGGGTTGAGATCTCAGTTGGAGATTTGCCTGTAGATGAAATAGTATACGATATCGGGCAGAAGAGCATAGAGCTATTCAAGGAATATATACGCAAGGCAAAGACGATAGTTGTCTCAGGGCCAGCTGGAAAGTTCGAAGACGATCTCTTTATGAAGGGGACGAAAGAGCTGTTTGAAGCGATAGCAGATAGCGATGGTTTCTCGCTTGCAGGTGGTGGTCACACAACGGCAGCATTGGAGAAGCTTGGTTTAAAGGAGCGCTTCTCCTATGTGAGCACAGGTGGGGGAGCGCTTGAAACTTTCATGCTCGGGGAAGAGTTACCTGCTGTGAAAGCTTTGGAGCGCTCATACGAGATATTTAAGGAGTAATGGGTTGGTCTTCACAAAGTTTATATCTCCTCTTTTCCATTCTTTTCATGGTTTTTGAAATGTACGTTACAGACCATACTCCTATGACAGGGATATCAGATGTAGACGCTGTTGCAATAACCCTCCTGCACCAGATAGGGTATTTCCCCAAGGGTTATGACCCCAGGACCAATACAGACAGCATAAAGCAGAGCGTGCCATACAAACTGTTCATGAACTGTTTTATGAAAAATCCTGAAAAAGCATGGACCATCGACGAGCTGATAACAATTCTGGATACCTCGAGACCAACCGTTTATAGACATCTCAACAAGCTGAAGTCTTTAGATTTGCTTGAAGAGGTCGAAGCTGAGAGTGGAAACAGAAGGGTTAAGTGCTACAGGATAAGGTATGGTAATCTATCAAAGGCATGGAACTTTGTTGAGGCTCATGTTAAAGTATCGGTAGAGAACTACAGAAAGAGTGTGGATCACCTCCAATCCCTTATAGAAAAGAGCAGGAGGTAAAGATGGAGGTAGAGCTGATAGCCTACACACCTGAGCCTGACAGAGTGTGTGCGGCTGCAGCAAGATTGACGCACTCAAAGCTTGCGGGGGAAAAACTTGTTGAGCAGATGAGCGAAGAGGAGATATCCAGGCTTTTGAGAAATGTGCTTAAGGCAGGGCATACCAGCGTGATAGAGCACGCATCATTCACATTCAGCATAAGTGGCATCTCAAGAGCGTGCTCCCACCAGCTGGTAAGGCATCGCATAGCAAGCTATTCACAGCAGTCCCAGCGCTATGTAAAACCTTCTGAAACTTTTGTTCTGCCACCCAGAGTGGAGGAAAATGGAGAGGCTAAAAGGATCTTTGAGGAAGCGCTGCAAAAGTGCTCTGAAACCTATCAAAGGCTAACAGATCTGGGGATACCAAAGGAGGATGCGCGCTACATAATGCCAAACGCTACAAAAACAAACATTATCGTTACAATAAATGCAAGGTCTCTGATAAATTTCTTATCCCTGCGCCTTGAGAAGGATGCACAGTGGGAAATAAGAGAGCTGGCAAAGAAGATGCTTGAGGAAGCTCATAAAGTAGCGCCTGCAATCTTTCATGACGTGTATGAAAAATACTCTGGAGTAAAGCAGTAGTGCGAGGACATCAGATAAAACGCGAGATTACCGTTACAAACTACCAGCGCTGCCTCACATGAAAGCATCATACAAATAGCGCTGCTATCGCTGTTAACTGTAGATGTTCTCATTCTTCAGTACAGAAGGCACACGCTATCA
>JAXHST010000038.1:0-5307 GCA_034190325.1 Thermoplasmatota archaeon | reverse complement strand
GAAAGCTCTTTTTCAGGGGTGATAAGCTTATTGGCGCTGTTCTCTTCGGAGATCAGCCTGCAGGCATATTGAGAAAAGCCATAGTCAAGGGAATGGATATAAAAGGAAGGATAAAAAAGGATCTGCTTGCCATGGATGCTGAGAACGTTTACAGGATCTATGCATAGTGCTTTATCACACATAGCACAGCTTGTGGGCACTATTGCTCCCCCAAGAGACGTGACTCTTATGCATGAATTTTCAGGCTCTATGAAAAGTATCCTAGACTTTACGGTTTTATAGCATCTTTAAATTTATCGGTTCCACGTTTTTCTAGCATAAGCCGCAATTTTTCTAGCTCTTCTACAAATGAGCTTGGTGGCGTTAAATCGAGCAAAGGCCCAACGTTAGGTTCATATTTGTAGAGCGTTTCATCATATGGGAGATGGAATATTTCAGTAAATAAGGAAAGATCTTCCTCCCCAATAATTTTTTTCACCTTGGTGCGCTCCTCTGATGAGCGCTCTTTATTCACAAGAAGGTAGATGTAAGGGATGTTGAGCTGTCTTGCAAGTTGTGCAGAATGTTTAGCAACTTGAATTGCATTGAAAGTTGGCTCTGTCATAATAACTATCTGATCAAATCCCTGGGCAAGCGCTCTCCCAAAATGCTCTACTCCTGCTTGCGTATCCATAATAATCACTTCTCCTTCCCTTAAATTTATATATCTTAGCACAGAGTCTAACAAAGCATTTTCCGGGCAAAGACAACCGGCTGCAGCTTGAACAACTGTTCCCATAACAAGGATATTCACTCCTTTTGACCCTTTTATCCCGAACCTCTCCACAACATCAGAGACATCCGGGGTAAGATTAAAGTATAGCCCCCAGGCAGTCCCCGGTCTAGCGCCAGTTTTCTCTTCGATATAGTCAAGATTTTTTGTTAGAGGAACTATCTTATCCCCCTCTTCCTCAGGTATGCCCAGAGCATATGGCAGATTCATCTGTGGATCTTCGTCTGCTGCGAGAACTTTAAATCCTCTCTCAGCAAACATCAGCGCAAGCATCGCTGCAACTGTTGTTTTACCTACACCACCTTTTCCCGTTATTGCGACCCTGAACCCTCTTTCCATTTTTTGTTCTGGAAGATCCTTTTTCAATTTATCTGCTGCTTCAAAGATTCTCTTTCTTTCGTCATTCATCCAAAATCACATCCCGAGAGCGCTATATACCCAGAGCTTTTCTCTTATCCATTATGTATGCGTAAAGTTGGTCAGCAGCCTTTATAGGATCTGGCTCAACATAAAAAGCCCCGCCTACCAGGTCCAGCGCACCTTTGGTGAGTATCTCCGTCTCCACTTTGCTACCTAATACAGGTGGTATGACCCCCAGGTGCGTGTAAACACCAGAAGCAACAAAGTACGAGCCGATAGAGACTGCCTTCTCAGACATTGGCTCAGGCGCAGAGCCTACAAGCGGGAGATCTGAGATGTCTATACCAAGATCCCTTGCGATCATGTCTGCAATTACAAGCATTCTGGAGCAGTCAACACAGGAGCCCATATTTAAAGCCGGTGGAATTCCAAGGGCTTTGCATACGCTCTTCAACCCTTCACCCGCCTTCTCAGCATATTCGGGAAGGAAAATCCCGTACTCTGCACAGGCAGTTGCCCAGCATCCTGTTCCAATAATCAGGACATCCCTTTTGATAAGTTCGTTGGTCAAGGTTACATGACTATAATTGTGCTTTACTTTAGGGTTATTGCATCCAACGATACCAGCTATGCCTTTGATTTTTCCGCTCTTTATTGCATCTTCAAGAGGTTTTAGTGAGCCACCTAATGCTTTAACTATTGCCTCCACTGAGAATCCACCAAAGTGCTCCGTGACCCCTTTCGGTATATGCACTCTTGCTGCACTTCTATTGGGGAAATTCTCCACTGCAGTTTTTACTATTTCTCTCGCTATCTCATCTGCGTGGTGTGCGTTAAACTTTATGTGTGTAGCACCGGGAAAAGTTGCAAGTGAACTGGTATCTATGATCTTCGTATGATAGCAATTTGCTACGTCTATGAGAGAAGGCATAATGCACTGTACATCTACAACCATTGCTTCCACTGCACCTGTTACGATAGCCAACTCTTGCTGGAGGAAATTGCCTGCTTGAGGAACTCCCTGTCTCATCAACATTTCAAGACCTGTACAGCACATTCCAACAATATTAATCCCCTTTGCACCTAGAGTCTTTGCAAGCTTAACCATTTCAGGATCTCTCGCTGCTTCAAGAATTTTTTCAGAAAGAACAGGCTCGTGTCCATGCACTATTATGTTCACATAATCCTCTTTCAATACACCTAAATTTGCCGTAGACTTAACAATTTCTGGTGTGCCAAACAAGATATCCTGAAGTTCAGTAGCGATAAGAGAACCACCCCAGGCATCCCCAAGGCAGGCTCTGAGCCCCTGAGCAGTAAGGGTTAATGGATCATGATCCACGCCTATATGCGTTCTATGCATTATTTCCACGATTTCTCTATCTATGCTTCTGGGCGTTATCCCGGCTTTCTCCCAGACTGCCTGTCTTTTCTCATTTACATAACCCTTGACGAAATTCAGTGGCTCTTCATCCTGCTTGCCAAAATCTTCAAATACCTTTGCTATGACTTCTTTCCCGATCTCTGTTTTATCCTTCCCCTTTGTATCGATACCTAATTTCGTAGCGACCGCATTCAGCTTCTTTTCGTCTGTGATCCTGTAAGGTGCTTTTCCTTCAAGCGCTTCGTGCATTGTGATCGCAACATGTCTTCCATGATCAGAATGCGCTGAAGCTCCACCTGCAATCATCCTGATCAGGTTCCTTGCAACAATTGTGTCTGCGGTTGCGCCACACACCCCACGTTTAGGCTCACCGCCGAATGGATCGATCCTGCAAGGCCCCATCATACAATTTCTGCAACAAATACCAAGCTGCCCATAACCACACTGGGGTTGTTGCTTCTCAAACCTATCCCAGGCAGTTTCAATTCCTTCTTGCTCAGCGATTCTGAGCATTTCCTGGCTATCTTCATCAATCGACCTTTGTTTTTCTTTACCCATCTACCCACCTCCTCTTATTTTTGTTGCGCTTCGAACGGACCAACATATTCCATCTCCTTCATCAGCTCTCTAAACAGCTTAATGTTCGGCGGAATAGCAGGAATTTCTTCTGCAGCTTCCGGCGTCATAGTCACCCGCAATGTAAAATCTCTCCTGCTTTTTTTGATCAACTCATTTATCTCACCAAATTCGAGAGCACCTGTTTTGCATGCTTCCACACAAGCAGGAAGCTCTTTTTCTTTCAATCTATCTATACAGCCATCGCACTTTATATTTACATTGTGGATTCCTGCCTCCCATGTTTTCCCGAAACTAATAACTCCGAATGGACAGACAATAGCACACATCTGGCACCCGATACACCTGTTGTGATCTATCTCTACAAATTCTGTCTCTCTATCTCTGTATATTGCATTGGTAGGGCACACCTGTAGACAGGGGGCTGGATCACAATGCCTGCATTTGCTGGGAAATGTAAGATAATCTATACCAGGTTCTACATAAATACGAGGCCTGGATATCGGGCTCTCAGATATTGCTTGAAACAGATCCTTACTTTTTGAATGCTCTACCGCGCATGCAATTTCACAATGTTTACATCCTATGCAATGTTCAGGGGTTACAAAAACTGACCTCATTTTCGCCTCCATAGCTCATCTGCTCTTAAAAAGCTCATCACTTGGTTAAATGCCACCAGACCTCCAATCATTTTTTGTAGCATTAATAATTAATATGACGACACTCATATTTATAATTTTCTATTATTTCCAGCACGCGTGTATCCCCATTCGAAGCTTGACACTATAGCAAGTCCATTTTCTTCTGATAGGTTTAACAAGATCTCAAATCTGGCATTCAGTTTAGAAAAGTGAATAAAGGCGCAACAGCATCTATTTATTGTATGGATTACGCGAAGGCAGGGGTAGATATAGCGGCAAGGGATAGCGCGCTTACAGGACTCATAGATGAGCTTAGAAAGACTATGAGAAACAGAAAAGTCATGATGGATATAGGGCACTATGCAAATCTCATAGAGTTTGGTGATAAAGCCCTAGCTCTATCCACAGATGGTGTAGGCACAAAGGTTTTGATAGCTAAACAACTGAAAGACTACACAACAATAGGGATAGATTGCGTGGCGATGAATGTTAATGATGTCATATGCGTTGGTGCAGAGCCCATAGCTATGGTGGATTACATCACAATTGAGAAGCCTGATGAGAGAATTCTAATAGAGATAGCCACTGGTCTCAGGGCTGGTGCTGATGAAGCAAGCATAGCAATTGTTGGTGGAGAGACAGCAATAATGCCCGAGGTAGTCAATGGCATAGATCTTGCAGGTACGTGCCTGGGAATTGTGGATAAGGATAAGATCACTGATGGCTCTGCCATAGAGGAGGGGGATGTGCTTTTGGGCTTAGAGAGCAACGGCATACACTCCAATGGCCTTACGCTGGCAAGGAAGGTTCTGGATATGAATGATGAGAATGCAAGAGAGCTGCTCAAGCCTACAAGAATCTACGTCAGGCCGGTTCTTGAGCTTTTAAAAAAGGTTAAAGTAAAGGGCTTGGCACACATAACTGGCGGGGGCATAAGAAATTTAAAAAGACTCAAGAGAGGCATTGGCTTCGAAATAGATAACTGGCCTGACATAACAAACATTTTTTTGAAGATAATGGAAGCTGGGGTTTCAGAGGCTGAGATGTTCAAAACATTCAATATGGGTATAGGCTTCTGTATTGTTGTTTCTGAGAAAGATGCAAAGAGCGCTATGAATCTTTTGAAAAACTACAAACCCTGCATCCTTGGCAGAGCTGTAAACAGCGCAAGTAATGAGATAACGCTCAAAGGTCTATCCTTCTAAGCCATCAAGCTTGCATCCTGGGTCTATGGCTATTGTGCTCTATCTGAAATATAAAAACAGATACAATTCATAGCATAGGAATAGAAGAAATTTTAAATAATGTGAAGTAACTATGTTTTAGATGAGACTTCGAGAGTATATAGTGAGAAGGTTGCTCTTGCTGATACCAACGATAATCGGTGTAACCCTTGTCACATTTCTGTTAACAAACCTTATGCCGAGCAATCCTGTAAGGCTGATGATAGGAGAAAGGGCTGCAAATCCTGAGACCATGGCAGCTCTTGAGGCACAGTATGGGCTTGATAAACCATTGTATATAAGGTATTTTGTCTATCTCGGAAACCTTTTCAGGGGCGATTTAGGTATGGC
>JAXHST010000037.1:0-20369 GCA_034190325.1 Thermoplasmatota archaeon | reverse complement strand
GCCCAGGTGCCAATCGGCTGTATGCAGAAATCTTACCATTAGTTACACCTTCTTATTTCAATAAATAAAAGTAGTTACAACATTATATAAACGTATCGTAATTACTCTGTATCTTGTGGACTTATAAATACTAAACAATTTAGGATTTTTCGCACTTTATTGAGCATGTTCATCACTTCCCATATTTATCCTCTTTTTCTCCTTTCAATTCTTCCCTGTTCTGGTTTTAGACTTATATCACAGATCATCCTTTTCACACCCCTCTTCTCCTGCGCAGATCTCCAGAGTTTGCTTCAAGGATGTTGCCTGAGACGACGCTGTTGTTCATATCGAGCAGCTCGATACATCTTTATTTTCATTAAGTTACCTACAATGGTGCCTTCGAAAATGGGGCATAATCAAATTCATTTCCATAGACTACAGAGACTGAGAGCAGTTTATCCTTCTGCGAAGAGTTTGATAAGATGTGCTTTATGCATACCATTCTTTTATCACCTGAAGTATATCCTTTTCAAGGGTATATACTAGAAGTGCGCGGAAAATTTTTTTCCACCTCCAGAGGATCGTATTTCATCCCTACAATGATAATGTTGTCTCCTTCCCTTAGATTGTTGCCCTCACTTTGTCCATTACTGGTGTTGCCTACGCTGATGCTGTTCAAGTTACCAACTGAGATACCGGTGTGGCCACCTCCATTAAAGGTGTTGTCTGTGACGATATTGCCCAAACCACCAACTGAGACACCACAGTAATGGGCTTCACTACAGGTGTTGTCTGTGACGATATTGCCCAAACCACCAACTGAGATACAAGCGTACTGGTGTCCACTAGAGGTGTTGCCCGTGATGATATTCTTCGAACCCCTAACTGCGATACCATAGCAATGGTTTTCATTACAGGTGTTGCCTGCGATGATATTCTTCGAATCCATAACTACGATACCATAGTAATGGTTTTCATTGCAGATGTTGCCTGCGATGGTGTTGTTAGTGCTTTTATCGGTCAGATAGATACCGCACACGTTTTTGTGATCTCTATCATAACCGCAGTAATTGTTGGAGATAGTACAGTGACTGGCATAGTGGAGATATATCCCACTTCTACGATCGCTATTAACTGCTTCCTTTGCAGTTGCCCCGTAGACTGTAAATCCTTTTATGGTTACGCCATTTGCGACCACTTCAAAAACATGATCCTTTGCACCTCTTGCCTTGACTGTGGTATCTCTTGGCCCCGCAGTAGACTCTATGGTCAATTTCTTGTTCACCTTCACGTTTTCTTCGTAGGTTCCTGGATCGACCAGTATTATGTGTCCTTCGATCGTTTCTGCATCGTCTATTGCATCCTGGATCTTTGAAAAGGTTTTTCTCGTGTTGGCGTTACGAACCAGTCCCACGGCGGGGGTGTTTTTGTCATCCGTTCTCTTCACATCACGTCCCACATCTGTTTCTTTTGACCCTTTAATTTTTTCATTTGTATCTTTCATTTTTTCCTCCTATCGATCACTTCTTTCCTCAATCCCGCGCTCTCCTTCTCTCCAGCTTCACATACCATCTTCTTCACACCCCTCTTTCCCTGCGCAGATCTCAGGATCCCTCTTCTTATTACCTCTCTCTTTACCTGCTTCTATCTCTATGCCTGCATCTATGTCCACACTCCCTATGAGATCGTCTATCTCCTTCTGCAGCAAAAACTCCTTCTCCAGCAGTGCTTTAGCGAGCCTTTCTATTCCATCCTTCCCGTAGGAGTTCAGGATCTCATAAGCAGTATTGTTGCTCTCCTCCACCAGTTTTATTGCTCCCTGCTCCAGGCTAGCCCTTGTTTTGTCAGAAAGCGGGGCAAAGTTCGATGCTCCATGTGAGCAGCAGTCCCCATAGTGCATCACATTTATTCCCATATGATTTCTCGCAGCCAGCAGAAAAGCAATGTGAGTAGGATCTTCATCTACCCATGGAAGGCCGAATAGCCTGCATGCAGCTTTGCCGCCGAAGATGGAGATGAGCCTTTCGCGCAAGCAGTCCTTCTCGCAGTTGCTCACAGTCATCCCTCTTCTGTACCCTTCCTTAGGGACTATGGCCAGCTGAACAGGAAGCTTTAAAAGCTTTGCCGTTATGACCTTGCCGCTCACCTGTACAGCCATCCTGAACCTCTCATATTCATCCGGTCTATAGTCCTCAGGCGAGCCCAGGATGCTGTCCATCAAGAGCTTCAGCAGCCATCTTTCAGTAACCCTTGCATCCCCCAGGTGCTCAAGGTTTTCCATGCAGCTCCTGAGGTAAGCTTCTTCAACGAGCTCCTCTATCCTGGCAGGGGTTGTCCACTCTTTGAAGATGTAAGAAAAGCTATCATAATCTATGCTTTCATGCGGCTTCTTTTCGCAGTAGTACTTCAGTATCTCTTCCTTTCCTGCCCTGCTCGGGTATCCGAACTCTATGTGGTGTCCTATCCTCCCCGGGCGCAGCAGGGCGCCATCTATGTAGCGCTCGTAGTTGGTTGTTGCTATAATTACGACGCCCGTGCTCTTCCCTTTTATCCCGTCTATTTCAGTTGTGAGAGCTGTAGCAACAGCGGATTCACTTATCTGTAAACCGGATCTCTCCTTCGCTACTACCTCAAACTCGTCGAAGAAGAGTATCACGGGCTTCTTCTCTTCTTCGACATATTCTCTAGCCAGAGAGAAAAGAGCTCTTATGTCATCGCTGGTCCACGTGCTCGTTCTTCTTGGGAAAGAGTCTGCATCTATTGTTTTGGCTTCAGACTGGGAAATTATATACCTTGCCACAAGAGTCTTACCCATCCCGGGCACTCCGCTCAGCAGCAGCCCAGGAGAGGTCCTCGCTCCGAGCTCTAACAGCTTACCATAGTTCTTCAGGTAGAAGAGGTACTCATCGATCTCCTTGAGCAGGAAGTCCATTCCCCTTATCTCATCCCTGCTCGCTTTTTTAACCTCTGATTCTTCGGAAAAGAAGAACATCCTCCTCAGCTCGTTGAACTCTTCTGCACTGTTAAATAGGGGAGGGATGCACGTATCCTCTACATCTGCAGCTCGCCTTTTCCCCATTTCTGCCAGATCTATCCGGCGTCGCAACTCCTTCTCAAGATATCTGTCTTCTTCAAATTTTTTGTCCATGAAATATAATTGTCTTTCATTCTATTTATAATATTTTAAGAATTGTTCTGAAATATTCAAAACAATATTGTTATCCACCTCAGGCTTTCAGAACTATACCGTTATCTCCTTTCCTACCTGCGGGAGTGTGAGCCCAGCGCATATGCTCTTAAAATCTTCCTGGAATGATGTATGTACGGGTATTACCTTCCCGGGGTTTATGGTATCTATGACCTCTTTCAGCTGATCCCTGTGGAGATGCCCGCTTGTGTGGGCATGCAGCTGCTCTAAACCAAAGTGTGCTATCCAGTTCTCAAGCTTCCTGAAATCTATCTCCTGCTCATCATCGAAGGGTAAAGACCGGGAGTGGATGTACAGCCCATTCTGCGGCTTTATATCTATCAGCTCGCTTATGGAGTAGAGGGACATTACCATCAATACTCTATCCTGCTCCCTTCTCACATCCTCCGCGTTCCAGGAGCCGTCCATGTACTCCTTTTCCCAGCTGTAGTAGTCGGATTCACAGTAAGATCCGCTCTTCTTCTTTTTCATATACACCTTTACATCCTTCAGCTCCGGAGCATCAAGCTTTTTATCCATGTTCAAATACTTTAAGATGCATGCCTCCCTTGTTCCAACTACAAGCATTCTATCGCATCTTTTAGCAATGTTAAAGAATGTTCTAACTCTATCTATATCTTTGAAGCTGAGGTCTACGAAAACAGGCCCTTTATGCCCTTCTATCCTTTCCATACACCTCTCTTCCACCTCGCTCTCAGAATTTACCTTGCCCTCCTCAAAAGGATATGCTCTTTCATACCCTTTCTCCATGAGAGATGTTCCCTCGGTTATGAGCACATCTGCCCCAGCGGCATTTTTTATGAAATCTTCGCTCATGTCCTTTCTTGGGCCGCTCAGCCTCAGATCCCCGGTGTAAGCTATCTTCACACCGTTCTCTATAATAAAGCCGTAAGAGCCTGCCATGGTATGGTCTACGTGGACTGGCTTTACCTCAAAATCGTTTATTTTTATCTTATTGAAAGACCTGAAGGTCCTTACGTCTCTAGAGATCTCTTCATTGTCTCTCAGGAATCTGAGCACTTCGAGCTCCATGCTCCTGTTTGAGCTCTCGCTTATGGCCTCAAGGTAGAGCTTTGTCGTCTCCCCGCAGTAAATGGGTATGCGTTCGTCTATGAAAGAAGCGTGGGCGCAGTGGTCTAAGTGTGCATGTGACAGAAAAACGCAGTCATATTCGGGCTCTTTATAGGGCTTTCCCGTTTTTTCAAGCAGGTCTTTTCTGTATAGGCCTTTTAGCTCCGGTATGATCTTAAGCTCCAGAAAATCCCCGATCCCGTTTGTTCTGCGCGGCTGCAGGAAATCCTCGTAGTACTTATTTTTGGTGAAAAAGCTCATACCGAAGTCAAGGAATATCCTGCTCTCTCCATCATCAAGCAGTATCTTATTGCCACCAACCTCATTCACTCCGCCATAGAGCGTTATCTTCATTCATCCCCCAGAAGACATAACTTTGCGCTGTCTTTGAACTTCAGCCATTTCTCCCTTCTGTTGTCCTCTTTAACGAACGTCTCCACAAGCCCCAGTTTTTCCAGCTTTTTGATATAGGTGGATATGACAGAATCTGACCTCATATGCTTTTCGTATATCAATGACAGCCTTATCTCATCGCTCCCATTTTCTTCACATATGTCCGCTATGCCCCTCAGGGTTTTCTTCTCTGCAGACGTAAGAACATCTGAATATTTCATCCTGAGCAGAGGGACCTCAAGGATCTCCCCATCGGTCTCCCTTATGTATATAGCCTTTATGCCCTTCATTATGCAGATAATGAGCGCTGCAGAGGCCAGCATCTTTGTCCCTCCGGTTATGTTGAAGATGATCTCTTCATTTCTGTACTCTTTTGAGATCCTGCTTAGCTCTTCATTCATTTCCTTTATGATCGATGTGAGTGCATATTCATCTTTCACTTCATAAGGCTCAAATTGTACTCCGAGGGCTTTACACCCCTCTCTTATCTTCTCTTTTGCTTCCTTGCTCTTTGCGTTTTTTGAGTGAAAAAGCACTACTTTTTTCAGATTTTTCGCCCACCTCAAAGATGGCATAACAGCCTGGTGAGTAAAGCCCAGAGTCGCTAACAGCACTGTCATAAAGATTATATTATCTGCTCTCTCTTAAACTTTTCTACAATTTATGGAATTATACGGAATTACTGGTGCAGTGGTGTAATGATCAGAGCCACCTCTCAGAGAGCCTCGGGACATCCTCTATGAGCTTTTTTGTGTATGGATGCTCCGGTGCTTCCAGGATCTTTCTGGGTTTTCCTTCTTCAACTATTCTACCATTCTGCATTATGAGCATTCTATCGCTTATGTAATAGGCAAGCGCCAGATCATGGGTTATGAGCATTATTGTTGTTCCTCTGAGCTTTAGCAATAGCTCAAGTATGCCTGCCCTCAGAACGGCATCTATCATAGATGTTGGCTCATCGGCTATTAGCATCTCAGGCTTTATGAGATAGATCCTTGCGATCATAAGCCTCTGCTTCTGCCCGCCACTGAGCTCAAATGGCTTTTTATCGCAGATCTCTTCATACCTTATGTTCACAGCCTCTACAGCTTCCCTTATCCTCTTTTCCTCGGGAGCTGGATCCGAGCCTAGCCTTATGGCTCTTTCAAGGATCTTTTTAACAGAGAAAAAATCATTGAATGATGAGAAAGGATCCTGAAATATTGCCTGTACCTTTTTCCAGTACTCCTTTTTTCTATAATCCTCTATTTTTTTGCCATCCAGAAAAGCCTCTCCACCTGTTGGTTTGAGAAATCTAAGCATGAGGTTTGCTAATGTGCTCTTTCCGCTTCCGCTCTCTCCAACCAGTGATATTATTTCTCCTTTACCTATTGAGAAACTTGCGTTCTTGACAGCTTCTATCCTCTTTCTACCCTTCTGAAATGTTTTGCAGAGATCAACGCATTCAAATATCTTTTCCATGCTCGCACCTCACCAGTCTTCCATCTCGCTCAACGAGTTCCTGCTTCCTTTTGCACTTCTCATCAGCAAATGGGCACCTATCATAGAACCTGCACCATGTTATCTTTTCTCTGAGATCTGGTGGTGCTCCCGGAAGAGACGGGATCTTTTCTCTCTCCACTCTCTTCCCCGGCTCCAGAACAGAGCCTATGAGCGCTTTTGTGTAGGGATGCAAAGGCTCTTTAAATATCCTTTCAGTTTCTCCGACTTCAACGAGCTCACCAGCATACATTATAGCTATCCTGTGAGCAAGATGCTTCAGTATGGTGAGTTCATGGCTTATGATTATCATGCTCTTGAAGACTCCGTCTTCAAAAAGCTTTTTCAGCTCTTTCAGAACGACGCGTTGTGATGACACATCGAGAGCGCTCGTTGGCTCATCAGCTATTAGCAGTTCCGGTCCCATAAGGGTTGAGAGAGCTATAACAACCCTCTGTTTCATACCACCGCTCAGCTCAACAGAGTACATATTGAGCACACTTTCGGGCAGGGAAAGAAGATCTAACCTCTCTTTTGCCCTCTCATACATCTCCTTTTCACTTATATCCATGTGGGCTCTGAAGATATCAAAGGCTATGTCCTTTACTCTCCTTGTAGGGTTCAGAGAGTTCATTGAGCTCTGGGGAACATAGGAGATCTTCGTGCCAAGGATTTCTTTTCTCAGCTCTCTATCATTGAAATTCTTCAGATCCTTTCCATTAAAGAGCACGGAGCCGCCCATATGTCTCAGAGGCGGGGGAAAGAGGAATGAAATGGAGAAAGCTAAAGTGCTTTTGCCACAACCGCTCTCACCGGCAATGCCAAGTATTTCTCCCTCATCCACAGAAAAGCTCACATCATCCACAGCCCTTATCTCCCCCCCGGGTAGCACATATGAGGCTGAGAGATCCTTTACCTCCAGCATCATACCACACCCCTCAACCTCGGGTTTACTATCTCATCCATCCCGCTGTTTGCCAGATATAGCGAGAAGGTTATCATGGTTATCGCCAAGGCAGGGGGAATAAAAGCCCACCATGCACCTATCCTTGCGGATTCAAACAGTAAAGCCCACTCCAGCATTGTGCCAAGGGATACGGTATCTGTAGGCCCCAAGCCTAACATGCTCATCGCCGCTTCGTTCAGTATGCCTGTTGATACCTGGAGTATGAAAGCCATAACTATGTATGAAGCCAGGTAGGGCAGGATTTCAAATACTATGATCTCCGCCAGGCTCTCTCCATTCAGCTTTGCCATCTTTATGTGCTCTCTGTTCCTCAAGCTCTGCGCCTGTGCTCTGATAGCCCTTGCTGTCCATGGCCAGCTGGTTATGCCAAGGATGAGGGACATAATCAGTATGGATCTGCTCTGAATGCTCACAGATATCACTATCAGTATGAGTATTGGCGGTATAACCAGAAAGATGTTCGTTATAGTGTTCAGTACATTATCCGCATTGCCTCCACAGTATCCTGCGAAAACGCCTATTGTTGTGCCTATGAGCGTCGCTATAATCCCGGCAATAAATCCTATGGTGATTGAGGTCTTTGTCCCGAAAATAAGCTCTGTGAGAACGTCTCTACCAAAGTTGTCTGTGCCAAGAGGATAGAGCGACGATGGAGGCTCAAACATCATGCCTTCCATCTCCAGAGGATCTCTCTTTGAAAATGAAGGGTATACAAAAGAAACTATAAGAATGACAAAGAATATGATCGCTCCTATGAGTAGCTTTTTATTTAATGCTCCGGCTCTCTTCTTCAGATTCATCCTTCTTCCATCTCCCCTGCTTTTATCCTGGGATCAAGAAATCCATACATGATATCCAAGAAAAAATTTGCAAATAGAACTGTTATGGTTATCACCAGAACTATACCCTGTATCAAGGGATAGTCGTTCTGTCTTATAGCATTGAAGAGCCAGGTGCCTATGCCAGGATACCCGAAGACGATCTCTGTTATTATTGAGCCTCCTACCATTGTGCCAAAACTTATCGCCAGCCCTGTTATCTGGGGCAGCATTGCATTCCTGAATATGTATGATACTATCTTTCTATCCTCCAGACCAAGCATCCTTGAATAGTTGACATAATCTGTGTTTAGCTCATATATTGACATCTCCCTCATGCCTATTGCCTGGCTGCCTATCGTTACCGCAACAAGTGATACGAAAGGAAGAGTGTAGTGTGATAAAACATCTACTATAAAATCAAAAGTAAGGGATGGAAAAGCGCTCATGCTGTAACCGCCACTGGGTGGAAACCATCCCAGATAGACACCAAATATGTATTGCAGGAGGATAGCGAGCACATAGTAGGGCATAGCGCTTACCAGGAGGGATACAGGAAAAAGAACCTTATCAAACTTACCGCGCTTATATGCCGCATATGCCCCCAGCAGATTGCCTAGTATCCAGCCAGCGAGTATAGCTGGTATTTGAAGCGCAAGGGTCCATGGCAGTGCTTCTCCTATAATCTCTGTTACTCCTTTCGGGTATAGGCTAAAAGAGATGCCCAGTTCTCCCTGAAAGAGGTTTTTCATGTAATCTATGTATTGCAGAGCAACAGGCTTATCTAAACCATAGTCTCTTATAAAGGACTCATAAACGCGCTGCATCGATTCACTGGGCACGCCAGAGCCCATCTGTGCAACTATCGCAGATATGGGATTGCCTGGTATCAACCTTGGTATTATGAAAACCAGAGTGGTGGCTATAAAAAATGTTAAGAGATACCACAGCCCTTTTCTTAAAACATACTTTCCATAGCTCATTTAACAGGCTCTATCCCGTAAAGCAGCTTTATGCCGTCGTGCACCAGGGGCATGGGAGAAGCATATGGATTCTCTTCGTCCGGGAAGTTCTTCCAGTGCATCTCATTGAACTCATAGAACTGCCATGGTCTGTACATGAGAGGTATAGCGGGTATATCCTGCATGAATATCGTGTCCAGTTGCGAATACAATTCTTTCAATTCCTGTGCTTCTGCTTCTGGTATTGCCTCTATGAGCTTATCAGCCTCTGGATTCCTGTACCTTCCATAGTTCGAAAAGGCATACTGCCCTGCTGGAGGCACACCTTTGGAGTACATAACGAAGTTAAATCGCGACCACGGCTGAGTTGGCCCCTGCCAGTTTGAAGGAGAGGCCATAACTATATCAAAGTTTCCTGAGAGATAATCATCTGCCCATACAGGGGCATCAGGGAAATGGGTCTGGAGTTCTATACCAACTTTTTTTGCAGACTGAGATACTATTTGCAGCGCACTGTTCCAGTCTGTCCAGCCATAGGGGCACTCAAGCTTGAATGGCCCCAGCCTTGTTCCATCAGGCATCCTGTATATCCCATCAGATCCTTTCCTGCAACCGATGCTCTCAAGGACCTCTACGGATCTTTGAGGATCATACTTCCAACCGTATCTCTCCACAAGGCTTTCATTGAAGAACTCGGCTTCTGCGCCCATAGGAAGTATGAAGCTCGATCTTGCCGGTATTGAATAGTTTGACATCGCCAGCTCAACTATCTTAGGATAGTCTATGGAGTATGCTATCGCCCTTCTCACCTCTGTGACGTTCAAAGGGTATCTCTCAAAATTGAATAACATGCAGGGTATAACACCGGGCATGTAATACGGCTCTTCCCTGTACCATGTGCCTGTTGGTAAGCCCTTCTGCCAGGTCTCCCATATCTTTGGCATGAACTGCTGGGATATGTCTACCTCTCCCCTTTCAAATGCAAGATTGCCTGCATCATTGCTTTTGAATATTGGGTGCACTATATATCTTGGCTTCGGTAGCCCGCCATATTTTTTCTGCCCCCAATAATCATCATAGCGCTTCAGCACTATTCTTTCAGAGCTGTATGAGTAGAGGGTATAGGGACCCGAAGCTACAGGCTTATCATTCCTGTATTCCCTTATCTTCCTGAGATCATAGCCCTTCTCTTTCTCTATTCCCTCCCATATGTGCTTTGGCAGCAGATAGACCTTCCAGAGGTTATCAAGTAATAAGAACCTGTTCGCATTCTCCTTTTTCATCTCAAAACGCACCGTATAATCGTCTGCTTTATACACTCTGTTAAGAATATCCCAGAGGGCTGTATGCCCTGTATCATACTTCTTTCCGAGCTCGTATGTGTATATCACATCATCAGCTCTCAATGGTTTTCCATCCTGCCAGTGAGCCTCCTTATTTATCTTTACCTCTAAAGTGAGATCATTGATCCATGCATAGCTCTGTGCCACCAGAGGCTCAAGATCGTTTGTGAGTATGTTTATGCAGAAAAGAGCTTCGTAAAGCAGGAAATGCCCGTCGTTCGCATTCAAGCAGGGCCAGCTCGGCGTGGCTGCTAAAGGGTTCCATCCTGTCGGAGAACCCCAGTGATGTCCTGCGATGTATAGAGTCTCATCCCTCGGTAGCTGCTGGGCAAGAGCAGGTGCTATGAAAAGCACCGCGACCACAATGCACAATTTGCCCCCCATAAAGACAGATAGCAATCCTTGTTTATCTCTTTTATCTCCCTATCCTCTCAACAAACAAATCCAGTAAATATTTATTTATGCTGAAATTATTATCTTCTTAATGGGTGTTTTATGGGGGGCGGCAACGGCTGCGTACCAGATAGAGGGCGCATGGAATGAGGATGGTAAAGGTCCATCTATTTGGGATACATTCTCGCACGAAAAGGGTAATATAAAGAATGATGAGAATGGGGATATAGCATGCGATCACTACCACAGATATGAGGAAGACGTTGCTCTGATGAAGGAGCTTGGGCTCAAATGCTACAGGTTTTCAATCTCATGGCCAAGAATATTTCCGGATGGCAGGGGGGAGATAAATGAAAAGGGAATTAAGTTCTACAGTAGCCTAATAGATCTTCTGTTAGCTAATGGTATAGAGCCCATGATAACCCTGTATCACTGGGATCTCCCGCAGGCACTGCAGGATATTGGAGGATGGGAGAATGAAGAGGTGACAGATCTCTTCGCTGATTACGCTAGCGCGCTCTTTCACCGCTTCGGTAGCAGAGTCAAAAGATGGATAACTCTCAACGAGCCTTTCTGTATTTCTTATCTGGGTTATGGCCTGGGTGTGCATGCTCCGGGCATAAAGGACTTTAAAAGAGCTATCAATGTATCCCATAATCTCAACATAGCACATGCAAAAGCGGTGCATGCCTTTAGAAAAGAGAATATAGAGGGTGCGAAGATAGGCATAACCCTGAACCTGACGCCGGCACGCCCCTATTCGGAGGAGTATGGAGAAGCAGCGCGTTTCCTTGACGGCATCAGCAATAGATGGTTTCTTGATCCCAGTCTGAAGGGCAGGTATCCTGAAGATATCCTGTCTTTCTTCAGAGAGCACTATGGATTTGAGGCTAATGGCATAGATCAATTTATCAAACCTGATTTTCTGGGAGTTAACTACTATTCGAGAAGCATTGTGAGAGAAAAGAGAAAGTCTGCTCTCCTTCTCACAAAAAATGAGAAGCTTGAGGGCAGGGAATACACAGATATGGGTTGGGAGGTTTATGAGAAAGGGCTCTCTGAGATCCTGATGAGGGTGGATAGAGAATATGGCCATCCAGAGATCTATGTAACTGAGAATGGCGCTGCCTACAAAGACAACATTGTTAAGGAAGGCATGGTTATGGATGATGACAGGATAAGCTATCTGAAGAGACACTTCGATGAAGCGGAGAGAGCGATAAATGGGGGCGTAAGGTTGAATGGCTATTGCGTCTGGTCTCTCATGGACAATTTTGAATGGGCAGAGGGCTATTCAAAGAGGTTCGGCATAGTTCAGGTTGACTATGAAACTTTAGAGAGAAGAAAGAAGAGGAGCGCTCTGTGGTATAGAGATTTCATAGCTCAGAGCTCTTTATAGCCTCCTCTATGACCCTGAGATCCTCCAGAGCCTCTGCTGGAGAGCCTAGGCTATTCTCTTTTCCATTCACCACTCCATAAAAATCTATGAACTCTTTTTTGTACGTGTTCTCCTCCTCTATGCTCTCCTCCTCCACGCTAAACTCTTTCTCTGTAATTACCTCTATAGCTCTTCTATCACTCCGTATTTTCATGAACCCTTCCGTTCCGGAGATGCAAAAGATGCTCTCTCCAGCGAGCCCGTAGCTGACAGAGTATGTGCCCAGAGCACCATCAGCAAAGAGGAGAGAAGCGCTCATAGTATCACAGGATCCGAGATAATCCCTAGCTCTGGAAACAAAAGCCTTAGCTCTTATTATGTTGCCCATAACCATCCTCAGAGCTGCTATGTCATGCACACCTCCATCCGAGAGAAAACCACCTATGTGCTTTGGATTTTTTCTCCATCCTGTTGCGGCATACTTTACATCCTTTTTCATATGTTCGAACCTGGAGTAAAGAACAAACTCAGGCTTCCCTATCCTCTTCATGATCTCTTTAGCTTTAGCGTATACCGCAGAATGCCTGTAGTTCTCTGCGATATAGAGTATAGCTTCAGAACCCTTAGCAAGCTCAACGATCTTCTTTCCCGCAGCAACATTTTCAGCTATGGGTTTCTCACAGATCACATTTACCTTTGCATCTAGAGCTTTTTTTATCATCTCATAGTTGAGGTGCGTTGGCACTGCTATATCAACTGCGTCAACCCTATCTAAGAGATCCTCGTAAGCATAGCTTCTGGTTTTGAATAGCTTTGCGCACTCATCTGCGCTCTCCTCTGTTCTGCTTGTGACTCCTTCCACCTTAAAGAGATCCTGTAGCTCCATTAATGGAGGGTAGTGCAGCTCCTTTACTGCTATACCGCATCCAACTATGCCCAGCTTTATAGCGCTCATTTTCTTCTCACCACTCTGTGATTATAGTTATAGAGGCTCTCAACACCATATATTTGTTTTGCTTTTTTAAGAGTAAATGAAAGACGACAGAAATGTAGATATATTGGAAAAATGCATGCACTGCATGATCGGTGCTTATATTATGATTCTGGCTTCTCCGGGTACCGTTAACGGAATTGTTAAGGAGCTAAGAAAGATCGAACAGATAGAGAACATATCTGTGATAACAGGAGAATATGACATAGTTGTCAGGGTGACTGTAGAGGACATGCAGAAACTAGCGGATATAACCGACATGATCAATCTTATAGACGGGGTATCAAAGACCCACACACATGTGATAATGAGAGAGCAGAGGGCATGAGGAAAAGATATCTTTTTTATCTCCTCCTTTTTACAGCAGCGATTTTAGATTCAATAACTGCTCTATTTGATGCCAGAATGATGGGCGTAATGAGCAACCCTCTTGCTTATGCAGTTTCTTTTTTTATGGTGGGCATGCTTGTCTGCATACTTTTAGGGTTATTCTTCTCTCTGGGCACAAAGAATAGAAACCTTGGCTCTCTGGTTGACCCCTCCTTTAAGAGGATAAGGATGATAAAAAAGGAAGAATTGCTGTATCACATTTTAGCTGGCGCTGGAAATGCGATAACAACCATAGCTTTTTTCACTCTCTTTTTCTCCTTTACTGATCCTTCAAGTGTTCTTCCATTTTATCAGGTTGTTCTCCTCTACCTCCTGTTCATAGAGGCGTTTTCAGAGAAAAATGCGCCCACCATTGCGGAGATAGGGGCGGGTGTTGCTGTGGTGTTTGGAGCTATAATGATGTCGATGACAGAAGGGATACCCGAGTTCAGTGCGCTGATCGTGGTCTTTCTGATAATGAACCCTGCATATGCTCTCTTTACGCTTTATCAGAGAAAACTTAAATCCATGACCTTTGGAAGTGTATCAAACGATGCGATCAATATAAGGTTCTGGAATGTGTTTTTCACAATGGTATTTTGTCTTCTGTTCTCTCTCATAATAAGCCCTGAGAGCATACTGCTCGCTTTCGATGCTATCCCTTCAAACTTTAGCCTGATAGCAACCGCAACGACGTTATCAACGATCTCATACATTCTCTTCATAAGAGCCCTCGGTATATCTTCAGCAAGCATAGCTCAGGCTGTGAAGTCCGCTTCACTTGTGTTTTCGCTTATTTTTTCTCTACTTATGGGACAGCTTGCAGGTATAGAAAGCACCTTTGCACTTCTGAAGTTCATGGGCGTTATTCTGGTTATGCTGGGCATAGTTGACATATCTCTTACAGAGGTGCGCAGTTTTCTTTTCATCAAGCTCAAGAGTGGACAGGACTCTCTGAGACTTATGCAAAAGATATGGGATATAAAGGGCATAGACTCTGTTGCGCTTGTTTCCGGCGAATATGACATAATCGCAAGGATAAGAACCAGGACTCTGGGCAAGGGCTATGAAACAATAATCACGAAAATAAACAGCATGGGCGAAGTCTCAACAGTCCACTGGGAATCTGTTCTCAGGGAATGGGAGACTGTATAGTATTATATAGTGTAAGCTAAATACTTAGACAAGCACCTTGAGTATATCTGGAGGTGTCAGGATACCTATTGGTTTATTATCTCTGCACACAAAGCAGTAACCATACGTATCCATAATACCAACAAGATTCTCATCTATGGCGCTATTCACATCGCATTTTGGTGCGAATTTCGTGGAGTAGTTCACAACAGGCTTTTTAAAAACTCTCTCTTCTTTTGTTGACACATATGCTCCCTGTCTCGGTCTCTCTCTATCCGCTAGAAGATCCAGAATGTTTCCTCTCTGCTCCACGCATCCGTAAAGCATTCCTTTTTCATCGACAATGGGCACAGCTCTAAAATTCTTGAGGAAGTTTATAGCTTTTCCTATTGTGTCGTCTTTTTTCAGAGCTATAACAGGCTTTGCCAGCAATTCTGCATTTTTACCAGAGCTCTTCTCTTTTAATAATTCCCTTATAACTGTGGAGGCTTTTATGTATCCCTCTATGCTTTTTTCCTTCTCGTTTTTTCCAAAGGGCGCATAGGAACAATAGCTCCTCAGCATCTCCTCAGCGATCTCAGAAGCGCTCTTGCTCTCATCCATAGTTTTTGCACGGACGTCAAACCCCTTTATCTGCTGATTTGTGTCAAGCTTCGTTGAGATAAACAATCTTTCATCTATAAATCCGTAGCATTTCTTTCCATCAAAAACCATTGGCAGCACATCACTTGCCCCTTTGAGATAGCCCAGTACTCTACTTATGGGCTCTGTTCTCTGAACTTTAGAGAAGCTTTTCTCAACATCCATAAAGTTAATCATTCTTCTTATAAAAAAGCTTTCCTAAAGAATTTTTCTAACGAATGTTATTTTTTTAATTTGAGGCGGGCTCGCCGGGATTTTCACTGGATTGCAGGTTTTGAAAGGGTGCAACCCTTCATTTTGAACCCGGGTCTCCGGCTCCGGAGGCCGGCACTCAATCCACTAAGCTACGAGCCCTTTTTGAATTCTGTGTATCCGCATTTACCGCAGGCCAATCTATCTCCATGGTCTGCCATAAAAACTCCATCTCCGCACTTTGGGCAGATCTTTCTCAGCCTCTTGATGCTCTCCCCTTCTGTTTTATACAGTGAACCTTTCAGCCTCTTTTCCGTTTTCTTTCCACCCTTTGCCATACTTAACCCTCCTGTTTCTTTCCTCTCTCCAGAATGTGTTTTTTCTCCATGCTCATCTCATCTTCATATATCTTTGCATAGACCACGCTCTCGTTTTTTCCGTATATGCTCTTTATATACTCTACGGAAATGAGCTCTTTTCCAAGTTCTTTTGCCAGAAGCTTTTTCACCTCTTCTCTTGAAGGGGTCTTTGTTCCTTCATGTATTATACGGCACTTCACCTCAAGCCTCTTTAAAGGTTTGTTCTCTTTTTTTTCATCTATCTTTATTTCCATATTTTACCTCCATTTTTTTCAGAAGTCTCTTTACCTTTTCCTTTGCTTCATCTGTTTTAACAATCACAACCCCCTTCTCAGGCATACCGTATAACACCAGCGTACCCGGAGGAGAGAGAAATATTGCGGGAATAGCTGCAAGATCCTCCTCACCATCAACAAAGATTACTGTATCCTCACTATTTTTACATGCTCTATCTATAGCACCCCAGAGCTCATATGTTATTGTGCCCGGGGGATTCTTTACATAAACAGGCGTTTTGTGAAGGGATATCCCATTATTGATTACCTCTCTTTTTGTTTTTCCATCTACTATAGACATCCATGGCAACTTTTCATTATTTATAAAATACTCTGTTATTATGTCTCCCACCGTTATGATCTTTCCATCAAAATTTTTGATATTCGACTCAAAAAAAGGCTCGAAATCTTCCACTATTCTACCTAAAGGTATTCTTAGCTCATCTTTCATGGATTCGGGTAGAACGTATTTAAACTCTGAGTGCATAAGCTCCTCTACTATTGATTCCAGCCTCTTTCGCTATCTCTGATTTTTCTGGATCGAGGATTATAAGATAGCCCTGCCAGTTCTTGACAGCCTCTCCGCCACAGGGGCATCTTTTGGTGGTAACTATTGATTTACATTTTCTACAGGCGTATCTCTCAACCATTGTTCTCTCCCTCCTTCTCTCTCTTAAGCCACTCCAGAACCCCGAGCCCAGGCTGTCTCATGGTGAGCCCTATTCTGCTCTGTCTCGGATTTGCTTCATTCAGGCTCAATGAAACTATTCTAGCTCTGCACCTATCACTGGCTCTCAGAACTTTTTTACTATCCCTGCCTACAAGCCTTCTATTATTCAGATCCACATCTATAAAATCATCTATAATCTGGCTGACATGTATGAGCCCATCCAGTGGACCAAAATTCAAAAAAGCACCAAACTCTGCTACCTCTGAGACCTTACCCTCAACCACCTCCTGATTTTCAGGGTTAAATACCAGCGCCTCAAACAGAGCTCTCTGGTAAACGGAGCCGTCCCCGGGTACAATTTCACCATCCCCCATCCTTTTAACATCCCTTATCTGTACAACCATACCGACATTCTTGTAGAGCTTACCCTCGCACTCCTCTTTGAGTATTCTCTTTGTTGCATCATCGAGAGACCCTCCCAGCTCTGCAGGAGGGATTCTGACGATCTCCTCAAGCTCTGCAAGTTTATACATGTTATCTTATTATGTAAGGGTAAAAGCATATATATAAATTGTGTTCTTATCCATGTGTTTGCGGGGGTACCCGAGCATGGTCTAAGGGGCAGGGCTTAGGACCCTGTTGCGCAGGCATTCGCCGGTTCAAATCCGGTCCCCCGCACTATTTTACCAGGATCCATATCCTCAAAATATCATGTGCTTTCTTCTCTGATCTGTCCTCTTGAAGCAAGGACAAACATTCAAAATGTTCATTTAAGCGTGCCAGTTCTCGAACAGACATTGGGACGAGATCAGTTCAAGGATCTCTTTATACGACATTTTGATACATGCTTTCTGCGAAGGAAGATAAAAATAAAGTTTATCAGAATCTGCTTGACAGTCGCGCTCAATGGGGCATCAGAGAGTTGATACCTACACATGAAGCTTCACAATTACATTGGTTCAGAAGTTAAACTTCGGGGAAGCTCTATTGAAATGGTTAAGTAGTAGAAGAAACATAAAAGTTATGGGTATGAAATTTCTTATCCTTCTGATCTCCCTTTTTATGGTCGCGCCCTCTGCGGCTGAGTTCAGGTTTGGACTTGTTGCCTATCATGTTCCATTCGATTCTTATAAGCTGATGGAGGAAGATTTCGACAGAATAGCTGAGAATGGTATCACATGGATCTCCGTAGACTTTGCGTGGAGGGATATCGAAGGAGAAAGGGGCGTTTATAATTTCTCTTACTTCGATTTTGTGGTTGAAAATGCTGAGAAAAATGGCTTAAACGTACTTGCAAAGGTAGGCAATGGCTACAATGGAGTTAGACCCGTTGTGCCAGAATGGACAAAGGGGCTCAGCAATGATGAGTATAACAAAGCCCTGGGCGCTTACGCTGAAGCTGTTGCGGAAAGGTATGGAAAAAGAATAGAGTATTATGCTATTGAGAATGAGCCAAATGTTGCTAACATGCATAGGTTAACTGGCTGGAGGGTTGGTGACTGGAGTGAAGATAGAATAGTAACTGTATTAAAAACTTTAGAACACGGCATAAGGGAAAGAGATAAAGACTGCGAGATCGTGCTAAGTGTTTCGGTTGCCCCTGGCTGGACAGAATGGATAGAAGACGTCAGCAAAGAGGTCAATTTTGATGTCATAGGTCTGCAGCCGTATCCATGCATAATCTTTCCTGACCCAAATAATGCTTTTAACATAATACCAGATATAGAAAAAGCAAAAAGCTTTGGAAAAGAGGTTATGGTGATAGAGACAGGATACCACACCTTTGAAAGGGGTGAAGAGGCTCAGGCAGCGTACATTGAGAACATCTGCATAGCAGCTATGAAGGGAGGGGCTACAGGCGTCTTCTTCTATGAATATCTGGACAATAGCGAAGAATTTCCAGAGCAGGAAAAACATTTTGGCCTTCTGAAAGAAAATAGAGAAACAAAACTTGCCTGGGAGAGGTATGGAAAGGCAATAGAGAATGCTGAAGATCTTCAGAGCGAAGAGGTAAATGTGAGCTCTATGGGAAAGCTATTCTCAGATCTTTACGCAAACAGGCTTATTGGCAGAGCATTCAATCTTATGATCGATGTTTTGTCAGGCTCCAAATTGCTCTCTCCGGTGTTGCGCAGGATCATAAACTCAGAGCTTGTCTATAATATCATGGGTTCTCTTCCTCTGTAACTATAGCTTCATTAACAGTTAAGCCTATATATTGGAAAACCCTTTTCACAATTATGTTGGTTCAGAAGCCAGGCATCAGTGATGGCATAGAAAGCACAACAAGATCCCTGTGCCCAGTATGTAAAAAGATCGTTGAAGCAAGAATTTTCGAAGAAGATGGTAAGGTTATGATCAGTAAGACATGCGAAGAGCATGGAGAATTTAAAGAGGTTTACTGGAGCGATGCTGATCTCTACCTGAAAGCCAAAAGATACGCCATAGATGGCGCTGGGGTGGAGAATCCTCTGATAAATGGAAAAAGCAAAGAGGATTGCCCCTTTGTCTGTGGCTTGTGCAATGTGCATAAGAGCCACACAGCCCTCGCAATAGTGGATCTCACAAACAGATGCAATCAGAATTGTGAGATTTGCTTTGCCAATGCAAACGCAAGGGGCTACGTTTACGAGCCCTCTTTTGAAGAGGTAGAGAGCATGCTCAAAAATCTGAGAGCAATAAAGCCAGTGCCATGCCCTGCTGTTCAATTCTCGGGCGGGGAGCCAACAATATATCCAAGGTTTATAGATGTTATGAAACTGGCAAAAGAACTTGGCTTTGCACAGATACAGGTTGCTACAAATGGTTTGAGGTTCGTTGATAAAAGCTTCTTGCAGGAAGCAATAAACGCAGGGTTGAACACAATGTATCTCCATTTTGATGGAATGGATGAGAAGGTTTACGAAGGATCTGGTGGAAAGAGGGTGTTCGACGCCAAGTTTAAAGTTATAGAGAACTGTGGATCAACTGACCCGCACCTATCCACGGTTCTTGTGCCAACGATAGTAAGGGGGCAGAATGATGACCAGATATGGCCTACCCTAGAATTTGCCTTTGAGCACCTGAACCCTGTTCTGGGGGTTAATTTTCAGCCAGTTGCATTTGCTGGCAGGATAGATGATAGCGAAAGGGAGGCAAAGAGGTTTACTATACCGGATCTTATAAAGAGGATCGAAAAGGATAGTGGAGGGGCAATAGGCTCGAAGGACTTTTATCCTGTTCCTTCTGTAGCTTTTATATCGGAGCTCCTCTCGCTCTATGATGGCATACCCAAGCTAACGTTAACAGTCCATCCGCACTGCGGTATGGCGACCTATGTTTTTAAGGGTAAAGATGGCTCAATGGTGCCTATAACGGAATTCCTTGATGTAGATGGTTTCCTTGAGAGAATACAGGAGATTGCTGTGGATCTTGAGAAGAGTAAGACAAAAAAACTGAAGCTAGCTGCTGCTATGCCTTCACTGTTCAAGTTCATAGACAGAAAAAAGGCGCCGTTGGATTTCAGTGGTCTCCTCACAGATCTTGTGAGATACAGAAGCAAAAAAGCATTAGCAGAGCTCCATTGGAAAGCTCTATTCGTAGGAGCTATGCACTTCCAGGATATGTACAACTATGATACAGAAAGGGTTATGAGGTGCCAGATACACTATGCGGCACCTGATGGGAGGATAATCCCATTCTGCGCATACAATGCAGGTCCGGAGTTCAGAGATGAAATTGAGAAAAAATTCTCTGTACCACTT